>JAFGOZ010000178.1 GCA_016926235.1 Bacteroidales bacterium
ATCCTGGAAAATTATTTAAACTCTCTGAAATACTTGATCCTCAGCTTAGCTTTGGATTTGGGTAAATTTTGGGGTATGTCCAAATTTAAAAACAATATTGACTTTTGATATATTATGAAATAACTTTGTTTAAGGATTACCTAAAACAATCAAAATAAGGACGTAAAATATAAAAGTATTTCGGTATAAGTAGTTGACAATTATTAATAATATAATTACTGGTTAATTGGCAGGATATTTGTGATAATTATTCAATCCACTAAAACTTAAACCACAATGAAAAAATTGATTTTTTTATGCTTCCTGCTATTATCCACATCAATTGTAATTACCGCTCAAATACGAATTAATTATTTGGATAAGGACACGACATTTACTATCTCTGCAGAAAACCAAATTTATATTGGAAGTTCTGGTCCAATCATTTTAGCTGAAATTGATTCAGTTGAGTTCGAACTTTATAGATCATCCCTTTCGGAAATAAATCCGGAATGGATTCAATCTATAACTGTCCTTAAGGGATCAAATTCTCCTACTGACTGCGATTTATACAAAGGAAAGGATCGTATTATAATTTCTCCTCTTAAAAGTAAAGAGCAAGAGTTCTATAAATGGAGAATTGACACTGAAAACAATTGAAACTATTCAAATCGCTTAATACTCTCTATTTTGTGCACCTAATTTAGGGGCTTTTTCTTGTCAATGGTTCTTTATGTTCCTGTATTAATCCAACTTCAGCTATCATAAATTTACTAAACTTGAACTATGAAAGCCTTGTGAAAGAAGGGTTTTTATTGCCTTTAGAATAATCCTTTGGTCAGTTAACTGAGATTTTATTACCTTAATGTAAACCTATACGTTTCTTCATTGATTTTCTTATAGTAATCAATCGTTTCAATAAGTCCTGGTCCAAAAAATTTAAATCCCACAGAATCAATACCACCACCTTCAACCTCATATAGACAATAATATGTTTTAGGATCAAAAGTTAATTTTGTTTCAGATATTTTTTCTCCTATGTGCAAATAAAGCACAGTCGTATCCCATTGAGTATAATCACTGTTTGGTTGTGCCGTAATGATATGAAATTGATAATATTGATAATAATTGTCTAAATCATCATATATTAAAACGGATTTGTTCTTTACAAATGCAAGCGTGTCATTATCCTTTGTTATAGTTATGTGGTAAAAAAAGACATCTCCACGAACATTCCATGGAAGTCTCTGACTAAAAGCTAAGTATGGTATCAAGACAATATAAAGTATCATTAGTATCTTCTTCGTATTCACTATTTTCATTTTAGGATATTGCTCTAACTGTAAAAGTTAAAACAATTAATATAATTAAACAAACAAATGACTTTAATATTCAACAAGTGGCATAAAGATTTTGTATTAGCGTCTAGAATGGTTGAATAAAAAACTCATAAAAGTTATGTAAAAAGTTCACCTTAAAAAAAACGTCATCGAAATCGTCAACCAAATAAAAAAGCCCTCGCAGATCATTGATCTTTAAGGGCTTGTATTTTGAGACGTGGTGCCTGCTACACCACTAATTTCTTTGCCGGTTTTTGTTTATTTTGACATAGAACGTAAAAAACTCACCCGTAATGCCGGAATTGCCAACTCATTACGATAAATGCATTTATAATGTATGTTTTCATATCGGGTCATATATTTTCCTTAACTTTAAATGTATGATGATAATGGATCTTCTTTTCAAAGAAAATTTGTTAAATAATCATATTGAAAAAATTATGAAAGAATAAGTTATGTTAAGAAGTTATTTCATTGTTGCGTTAAGAACTTTTTTCAGACAAAAGGTATATACCCTTATAAATATAGCAGGATTAGCAATTGGACTTGCAGGGGCACTTTTGATTTTTGGATACATCATTGATGAGCTAAACTATGATATGGTCCATCCTTATGCCAATAATACGTATAGGATTGGAACGCATTATATTCCCGAGGATGGAAATGAAGAAAAATATTCAGCTGCTCCTGCACTTTGGAGCAGTCAGTTAAAAGAACATTATCCGGATGTTCAATCCATATTACGCACTCTCTGGATTGGTTACCCCACCTCTATAAATTACAAGGATAAAGACAAAATTGTATTGACAGAGGAGTTGTTTTTTATTGAAAGCAGCTTTAGTGAGGTCTTGAATTTTGATGTTATATTAGGAGATAAGGGAACTGCTTTCAAAGAAATCAACTCTATTGCATTAAATAAATCAGTGGCCGAAAAAATATTTGGAAGTGAAAATCCAATTGGTAAGATCCTTACTATTAAAAATATTTATTCTACCGGTAATAAAGAATTAAACCTGATAGTTACTGCTGTTTTCAATGACTATCCATCCAACACAAGTTTGAAACCCTCATACTTGGTTCCAATGGAAACTTTAAGGACTTCCCCTGGATGGGAAAATTACGATGACATGTTCACTGGATGGCTTCGGGGTTGGTTGGATTCTTATGTGGTTTTTAAGGATGGTACTCATATTGAAAATATTGAGAATGAGTTAAAAAAGATGGTTTCTGAAAATCTGGGTGAAGATTCTGACAATATTATCCCTTTTCTCAGAAATATGAATGATTTGCATTTTGATAATGAAGTGAAATGGTACAATGAAGGATCGGGAAACATAATGCATTTGTATATCTTCGGATCCATTGCTATTTTTTTAATACTAATTGCAAGTATTAATTATATGAACCTTGCCACTGCTAAATCAGTTAAAAGATCGCGGGAAGTAGGATTGCGCAAAGTGATGGGAAGCAGCAGGCTTCAACTTATTTTTCAATTCATAAATGAATCTTTTATCACGACGTTGCTTTCTCTGATTCTTTGTTTGTTCCTGGTATTTCTTATTTTACCTGTTTTTAATAATCTTGCCCAAAAGGACTTTGTATTTATTACCTTCTTCAATATCAGGCTTATAGCCGGTATGGTAGTAATTATAATAATTGTTGCAGTTCTGGCCGGAAGTTACCCGGCATTTTACCTTTCAAACTTAAAACCTGTCCAGGTGTTGCAAGGTGGAAAGCTAAGCATGAAAGGATCTGATCGATTAAGAAAAACACTGGTAATTTTTCAATTTTCAATTTCATTATTAATGTTGACCTGTAGTGGAGTATTGATGAAACAAATCAATCTGATGAAATCCTCCAAATTAAATGAACAGGGTAAGCAAATAATCTCAATCAGGTACGGAGGAGGAACTGCTCCTATTGAAAAATATCCTGTATATAAAAATTCAATTTTGCAGGATCCGAATTTTATTGATGTAACCATGGCCAATCATCTTCCACGTCTGGATTATTTTGGGTGGATCGGCATCACAATTAAAATTCCTGAGGTGAGTGATCAGGATTATCAGTGGAGTGAGTTGAATGTGGATTTTAATTTTCCTAAAGTTTTCAACCTGGAGTTTTTAACCGGAAGAGATTTTATTATAGAAAATCCGGCTGATTCCAATGCCTGCCTGATTAATGAAGCTGCAATTAAAAATCTTGGGATTGATATGTCAGAGGCTGTTGGACTAAGAATTGAAAACTCTGAATCTAAAAGGATCTCAACAGTGATTGGTGTAGTTAAGGATTTTCCATATGAATCTATCTATCAGACCATTAAACCATTAAGAATTAGCGCCAGTCCCCACCCGGATGATCAAATTGTGTATGTAAAAATACCAGCAAAAAATATACAAGAGAATATTCAAACATTAGAATCAAAATGGAAAGAGCTATTTCCAGGAATTGGGTTTGACTGTTGGTTTCTCGACCAGGAATTTAACAGAATGTATGAATCTGAAATAAGAATGTCTGACCTGAGTGAAATTTTTTC
>JAFGOZ010000179.1 GCA_016926235.1 Bacteroidales bacterium
ACATCCACGAAGCTTTTACCTGAGCGGATGATTGTAGTTTATAATCATGCTCGTGTGTGTTAAAAGATTTATCATGGATGTTTCATTATATGTAAATAGATAATTTATTTTGCACCAGCGCTGAGTATAAGAGGATCTGAAAATGGACCTACTATGTTGCTTGAGCTTGAGACAGCGGCACGCACAATAATCTTATAGACATTCCCTCCGGAAAATAATCCTCCTGTTGGTACCGAGATGCCAGGCAGACCATCAAGGTAAATATTGGAAGTGGTAACAATATCATCATTAACAGTATAGTCATTGTGATATCCAAGATATAAATATTCCCCATTGTCATATTGCCCGAATATTTCATACCTGTATACCCCTTCAACTTCAGGGAATCTGATCCTGATGTAGTAGGTTGTATTGGTTATAGTTTCAGGGTATTCGAGTTCGAGAGTACCTACTTTACCAAGCTGGTTCAAAGTCTCTTCACCTTCTACTATAAACTCAAAAGTTTGATAATTTGAATAATTGTTAAGATATGAACCGTCTTCACCTCTTAATAACATGTATACATAATATTCTCCTTCAACTGTAAGGGAATCTCCAACGGGATCAATTGTAAGGTTTTTATTATTATTACTCCAGGTAATATTGGTCGCAATTTCGTATCCGTTTGAGTTTCTTAATTCTATAGTTGTGGAAGTATATTCGAGGTCTACCGGGGCAGTAAATTCAAAAGTTATATTGTCTGATTTATTAAAATCAGTCACAGGCATACCCTCTTCATCAAGGATATTTGATGCAGATATAAGGAGTGAACCGGTATTTTCAATTTCTTCTACAAAAACTGCGGATTCAAAACTTCTTGCATAACCCATTATATAACCATAATAGGTATTCAGGCCGTATTTACTGCCATCTTCCTCAAAATCGACTCTCAGTTCAAGATAGGTATCTGGTAAGTTATCTTGTGAGATATTACCTTCGGCATCTGTCACTCCGCGAATTATCCTGTTTAAGAATCCAGTGCCCAAGTCTATCTGGTAAGGTACATTTGAAACAGGCTTATAAAGAGAACCCATATTCATAAATACTCTTGTTTCAAGGGTTTGGTTTAACCTGTACATGTATATAACCATTGATTCAACGTACTTATCGCTGGCGCTATATGCTTCCATTTCCAGAGTTTTGAACATTGTAGCAAAACTATCAGCTGCTACGGTAAATGTCATAGTTCCGGGAGACATATTACTTACGGTAAAGAAACCATTTGCATCAGAGGTTACAGACCCTCCCGGCCATGAAACGGTTGCATTGGCAATGGGTATTGCACTTGCTTCATCGTAAATATACCCTTGAATGGTCATTTTAACGGTTTGGTTCATTTTAACATCATACTCCTTCTTACACGAAGAGTAGAATATGATTGCAAAAGCAATTGAGAGAAATGAAATCCTTTTCATAGTTTTTTATTTTATTGATGAATTTGAATTTATAGTATTAAGACAATCAATAGTAAAAATACCCTAAGTAAAATAGGAAAAAAATATGAATAAAACTATTTTTGCATCGTAGTAAGCTATTCTATCGTTCCGTCTTTGGCGGAAAGGAAAGTCCGGACAACACAGGGCACTGTACTTTCGAAATGAAAGATGTCCGTGAGGGCATAGTAATGGAGAAGAAAACAACTGCCAGTTGAAGTTGAAGGAATTGGGTTAACCCGCCTTCGCCAAGGCTTCGGTGGTAAAGGTGAGAAGGTGGGGTAAGAGCCCACCAGTTGCGGTGGCAACATCGTAAGCTGTCCATCTTACAGGTTGCAAGGCCATGTATACCGGCATTTAAGGGTTGCCCGCCCGCTGCCGGGGGGTAGGCCGCATAGATAAATGATAGAAAACCCGGTTTACCGGGATACAGAATCCGGCTTACAGGCTTACTGTTTTTTTAGGAGACAGGAGTAAGGAATCAGAATTCAGGAAAAAAATTACCTGTCTCCTGAATCCTGTCTCCTGAATTCTAATTAAAAATGAAATCCGAATCGTATTCCAGGGTAAGCCTTATTAAAATTATCGTAAAAATAGAACTGAGGGCTAAAGGTTACATATTTACCAAGATCTCCGCTATATGATATTCGTATTGTATTCTTATCAAAAAAATCACCACGACGATATGCTAAGTATCCTATTTCAATACCGATCATATCTTGTTTCTTCACTTGACGTGATTTGTTGACTTTCCATCCAAGATTTACAAAATAATTTTCATGAAGTGTATTATTATCGTCAAATATTATATAATCATTCAATGAACAATAGAAATAGTTTTTCGTAAGTCCATGGCTACTGAATGAAGCACCTAAGGCAAGAGACATATCGCATTCAGGATTATTCTTTATAATTCCGCCTCCTACATCAGCTAATATTACTAACATATCGTTATCTCCGTTTTTTGTGTCAAGTTCTTCAATGTGCGTTAATCTATTATTAATGTGTTCATAATGCATTGTATTAGCCTGTCTGCCTTTCTCAGGCAGTTCTGAGATTACTGCACTTAATTTATTTTGCATCTCATCATTTATGTCGTCAATGTTATTGAATAATAGGGTAATAAAATATCTTTTTTCACTAATAATACATTTACTTCTTGGTGGAGCCAGTTGAAAAGTCCCATTTGATAAAATAAACTCACTTTTTGGTTTTAATTCATCAATGTTAATAGACTTTTCTCTGCTGTAGCTTATTAAATAATATTCGAATTCAGGTAGTTGAGTTTTTATTTTTTGAATATCATTATATAATGAAGAGATTACGGAGTATATTGCACTGTCTTCATGTAGTTTAGTTTTATCGTAAGTGGATATAATTATTTCGGAACTATTGTCAATTGATATCTTAATCGTATCCATATGTGTTTTGTATCTTTGTCCATGGCTTGTATACGCTATGCCTGCCAAAAGGATAATACTTATTATTTTATTTAATATTTTCATCTTGTTTTGTTTTTATTGTTGTTAATACTTCTGCACATGCAAACTGACTATGAATGTTCATTACATTTTTTAGGCATTTTTTTATTCTCTTAGTGTTCATCGTTTTTACATCCTTAAAAATTACAATTTGATAATATATTATTGCATGCAATCAATTTATTTTTAAAGCTGTACTTTCAGTGCAATCGGATATTGCGAAGGATCTTCTTCTTGAGATTTATTACCGAACTTCACTTTAAATCCGATGTTAGATTTCTCCGACTTATTTTTTGAACCTCTATTCTCAGTCAAAATAAATTCTTTGGATTGAGTGATTTTGGTCTGTACTTTTTCCTGGTAAAAAGCAGTATCTGCAATAACAATTTTTTTCCATGTTGTATCTGCTACATTTGTTGCAATATATGGTAGTTCGAATTGTTTATAGATAATTATGGTATCTTTTATCACTTTAATCCTTTCAATTATACTTGGTTGTGTTTTTTGGTTTTGCGTTGTCTTTTCAGCTGCATCTTGCCTATGAGAAACATTTTGAAGTTTGGTGCTTTGCATAGCAATTATCTCCTGCTGTTTTTGAGTGTTTTCAATCAGGTTAATTATGTTAACTGATAATCTGTTAATTTCCCGATTTTTCTTTTGCATTGACATGTAATAGAAAGAGGAAAGTACAATGACTGCAATGACGGAAGCAACAGCAAATATCCAGTTTGTACCTTTTTGTCTGCTTATTTCAGAAGATACATGATTCCAAACGCGATTTTTAGCATTTTCAGCTTCTGTTGCGTATTGAGAAGAATCAATTTGAATCTTTTCCTGTATTTGTTTTTCGAAATTATGCGATTCCATAGTTCATGTTTTTCATCTGGTTAATAATGTGTTTCCGGGCTTTGCTAAGTTGTGATTTTGAGGTATTTACGTTGATGGATAGCATCTCGGCAATTTCCTGGTGCGAGTAGCCCTCAATAGCAAATAAGTTAAATACAGTACGATAGCCTTCAGGCATGTTTTCAATGATCTGATAGATCAATTCCGTGTCAATTTCCTGGATAGTTTCAGAATAACTTGTTGATTCATTATCATCATGAAAATCTTCCTGGTAGGCTATAGGTTTCTTCTTTTGGAAAAATCGCAGAGATTCATTTATAACAATAGTCTTTATCCATTTCTCCAGGCTTCCTTCACCACGGAATTCATAATTTATAAGATTGTTAAATACCCGGATGAAGGCATTGGCAAGTACATCTTCGGTGTCGTGATGATTAGCAAGGTAGCGCATGGCAGTATGGTACATCAGCTGATAGTATTTATCAAATAGGTACCTCTGTGCAATGGGGTTTTTGCGTATACAGCCTTTTATTAATTTTGTTTCTTTCAACTCAAAAGATTTATCCATTTTCCATTATAACCCTGAAAATTGATTAGAGGTTGCCTGGGGAATAAAAATAATTTAAAAATAATCATTACTAAACGAGTAAATTATATTTCGTCCCTAACGGGACTTAGAAACATTTTCTAACACAATGTTTACCAATATGTCGTCCC
>JAFGOZ010000180.1 GCA_016926235.1 Bacteroidales bacterium
AATAAACAGGTTTGTTTTCCAAAAATGGTTTCTTATTGATTCGTCCTTTATGTGCGAAGAAATTGATTTAGTTTTTCCCCACCTCCCCCAAAAAGGCGGGACCTTTCCGCCGCATTTGGAAAAGGCTTCGATGGAAGATTTGAAAGGCTATTTGGTTTTTAGGGCAAATTTCGCGAATGATGCCCATACCAGTAATTTATGGTATACCACTACCGGAATCACGCACAACTGAACTTTTATGAAAGTACAAAGCGAAAGAGGCTGACAGGTTTGTAATTTAATAATCTGAAATAATAAACCCTGCTTTTCAAACTATGTCTATTATCGGGAGATAGATTTTGTATTATTTTTTAGCATTTGGCTTTTTAGCAATATATTTGATAAAAAATTAATAAGTTACTCTTATTTCCAGATGAATTAATTAAATTTGAAAATAAATATTAAAAATTTAAATGCTCGTACGGAACAGAGAAAAAGGATTTAGTAATGTCAAAAAAACACTCATGAAAAGAAATATAATTTATTGGCTCTTTCTTATTGTGCTAGGGCTCTTCAGTTTTTCGAATATTTCGAATGCACAGATTGAAAATTTCCCGGTTGGAACAACAATCCGTAAAATGCTTGTTTACGCTCCATCAACTATAGTTACGGGTTGTCCGCTGCTTATTTCAATGCATGGATATAACCAGGATATAGCCTACCAAAAAAATCAGACACAATGGGAAGTCATTGCCAAGGCAAATAACTTTGTTGTTGTTTATCCCGGCGGAATCGGAAATGCCTGGGATTTATCAGGAAATTCGGATATTGATTTTATCCTGGCAATTATTGATGAAATGGTTGAACGATACGGTATTGACCGCGACAGGGTTTATCTTTCAGGTTTTTCCATGGGGGGAATGTTTACTTATTACGCGGCAACCAAAATAGCAGATAAAATTGCTGCGTTTGCCCCGGTAAGCGGTTATATGATGGGGGGACCTAATACAAATAGCTCAAGGCCAATCCCCATTATCCACACACATGGAACTACCGACGATGTGGTTACATATGACGGGGTTGCGGCATCTATGAGTGCCTGGGCTACCAGAAATGGTTGCCCATCTACAGCAGAGGTTACTAGCCCCTATCCGTCAGGTTCAACCAAGGGTGATACAAAATCATACTGGGGCCCTGGCATCGATTCGGTTGAAGTCGTTTTAATTAGCTTAAAAAATAAAGGGCACTGGCATTCCATTGAAGCTGGTGGTATAAACACCAGCCAGGAAATATGGGACTTTTGTAAAAAATTCGCACTGGGTTTCGGCGTTCCCAAATTTAAAGCTGCTTCGGTGAATGATGCAGATCCAAAACAGATTCTGGTTACTTTTACAAAATCACTCAAACAGCTGACTCAATTTAATGGATTTACAGTGAAAGTTGACAGCCTGGATGCTGCAATTGATACTGTTATTATGACCGATTCGCTTCACCTTAGTGTTATTATGATCGACGATATCTTGAAAAGCAATGAAATTCGGTTATCTTACAAAGACGGTGATGTTGTTTCAGTCTATAATAAGAATCTGCCAGCTTTCCAGGATACATTGGTAGATAACCAGCTTTATGGTTCTTCTCCGAAATTCGTTGAACTTGCCGTTACCGGAAACGGAGATTCCCTGGTAGCAAGGTTTAACAAAAAAATGCTTTTACCATCAAATATTACATCAACGCTTCTGAAAGCTGATTTCAATGGAAAATTCACCATTCCGCTCCTTCAATGCTCATTCTTGAATAATGATTCTACAACAATAGTCTTCCCACTGGCTGATAATGTTTATGCTGATTATAAGCTTAGGCTTAGTTGTACCGATACCATTATGTCTGCCGATAGCGGTATGCTTAAAAAAGATACTGCATATGTGGTGACAAATAATTCCATGGGATTACCGGTGCATATTGTTTCGGCAGTAGTTGATGAAAGTGCAATTGCAATTTCATTAGAATTTACTAAGCCAATGTCGATGACAGATAGTCAAATCGATCAGATAACCTTGAAGGTAAATGGTGGGGAAGTAGCCATAAAAGAGGTCTTTAATTTGTTAAGCTCCATCAGGATAAATTTGTATAGCAATTTAAGTTTTGGCGATTCAATAAAAGTGACTTATACTCCTGGCAATATAACTGCCAAAGATAAGGGAGCCCTGGAAGCCTTTACTGATTTTGTTGTAGAAAACACGATTAGTGAGCCAACATATACAAAAGTACCCGGAAAAATCGAGGCCGAAAATTATACAATGCAGTTTGGAACAGATACTGAAACGACCAGTGATGCCGGAGGTGGTTTAAATGTTGGTTGGATCGACGGTGGCGATTGGCTGCTTTATGCCATTGAAAACAATACAGAAGATACTGCTTACCAGATTTGTTTCCGTTTAGCAACTCAGGCATCAGGGTCAACATTTAACTATTTCATTGATGATGTAAAAATCGGACAAATTGTTGTTCCAAACACAGGAGCATGGCAAACTTTTACCTCTGTAATAAAACCAATATCTATACCGAAAGGAAAACATTATTTTAAAATTGTAGATGTTACAGGTAATTTTAACATTAACTATTTCGATATTCAGAAAAATTTTGTCAGTATTATCATACCAAACAGGTATAATTTGGTCATTTATCCAAATCCTGCCACGAATAAAATCGTAATTAAATCATCTGATTTCCAGTATAATAAAATTGAAATTTTAGATGTTATGGGCAGAGCAATATATTCCGCATATATTACTTATGAACCGGAGTTACTTTTGCCTTTGAATTTAAATAATGGTGTTTACTTTTTAAAATTAAGTAATGGTAAATACTCTTGTTCTCAACGGATTAGCATATTTAAGTAGTTTATATTGCATTATATTAATGATTATGGGGCGAATTA
>JAFGOZ010000181.1 GCA_016926235.1 Bacteroidales bacterium
ACTTGAGGCACCGGCTTAGGGCGAAAGCTGCCGGAAACAGTTACTATTGCATCTAAGGTCAACTGCACCGAGGTTCTACTCTACTGGCAGGATAAAGGATCTTGAGGATGTACCAGATTGAATCTCAAAGACTGGGACTTAGAAATTTGAAATTATCTGATATTGATGATCTATATAATATCCTATCTGATCCAGAGACTATGAAATATTACCCAAAAACCTATTCTAAATCTGAAACAAAAGATTGGATAAGTAAATCCATGAAAAGCTATATCGAAAATGGCTTCGGTTTATGGGCTGTAATGTTGAAATCAAATAACCAGTTCCTCGGACAATGCGGTATTACGTTACAAAACATCGATGATGAAATCGTTCCTGAAATTGGTTATCACATAAATAAAATACACTGGAAACAAGGATTTGGTACAGAAGCAGCCTATTCATGTTTGAATTATGGTTTTTCAAAATTAAAGCTTAAAGAAATTTATGTTCATACTTCTCTTAAAAACACACCTTCTCGGCGCGTCGCAGATAAAATAGGAATGGTCAAAATAAAGGAATATGATAAACAAGTAAACCAGTCAGGCATGATAGTCAGGCATATTGTTTACTCTTTAAGGAATCAGCAATATCAGAAGCTACATCTGCCAAAAAAATCAACGTGACCGGCGGAAAAGCTCGCCGGCTCGTTATTTTAAATCGTTATGGCGCTAGTTAAGGAGGTAAATTATGGATCGTAATAATAAATTATATATTTTTATAGTAGCCATCCTAATATCCATAGTTTTTTACTCATCTGCTCTCATGGCGAATAATTCAAAAAATGAGACGCAAATCACTACACAAGAACAAGCAGCAAAACATGCTGCGAAACTCGCCAATGAGAAGTGTCAAAAAGACTTTGGTGTGTCTCCTTTTAAACCTGATTTATATAAAGCTGAATTAATAGATTCGAAATGGCACTGGGGAAAAATTGAACCAATTGGTATCCTTGGTTACTCAGCAAAAGTTGAGTTCAATAAAGACGGTACAGATAATAATGTTAAAGTTGCTTTTAGTACCGATAAAATAAATAATAATGAACCCGAATTACAAAAAGTACCAATGGAAATAGAGGTAATACGTCCCAATGAGTTAGAAAAAGCATTCCCAAAGGTTGATAGTGATAAAGATAATAAACCATAACATCAGGTTCAACCCGACAAGCGTTCCGCTTGCCGGTTAACCTACGCGTTGGGCATAAAGGAACTCAGATGAAATTATCGCACACAATCGCAGCCTTTTTACTCCTTCCTATAGGAATAGCACTGCCTTCAAGTTGTGTTAATGTGGAAAATGTTGCACATCCTGCCAATTGGCCCCAAATAATTAGCATTAAAGATTTTAACGATATTGAAGGTGTTTATGAAAATAATGGAGAACGAACCGGCTCTGATGACAATGATTTGCCAATGGGAGAATTGTGGTTTTATTTTACCCGGAAAAAGAAACAATGTGATCGTGATTCTATTGTAAAAATCGAGAAAGCAGAAATAAATTCACTACAAATAACCCTAATGGACCATTCTGGAAAAACAATTGAATCAACTATTTTATCCTCAACCTCAGATTTTAAATTGGTAGAAGGATATATTCTCCTTCCTTCTGAGAGCGGTTTTTCAGGGCATCCATTGGGTTCTGGTGTTGGTACTGCAAACTTCATTCTACACCTTGCAGAAGGCGGGTTGATAGGTAAAAAGAGCGGCAAAGCCGCTGGCCTATTTTTACATATTATTCCAACAATAGGTTTCGGATCGGATTGGTATTTTTGGAAAAAAATAAACAATGTCCAACATCGGCTCGCACCGGAAAGCCTGATGTGACGTCGGCTTCCAGTGAAGCCGAGCGTTATACGTAATGAATAAAATTATGAGCACACCAGCAAAAGCAAAAATCCTTGCAATGTATATTGCATTTATCTGGTTTTGTTCACCCATTGTTGAGGCAATCTATTATTCCACCGAACTCAAGAGAGGTAGTTATCCACCAGAATCGGATACTGTCATTATTCCAATTATGCAATTTACTATTAGCTGGTTTTTGTTAACACCTCTAATTGTTGCTTTTGTTTGGTGGTTGGTGAAACATTACCCCGGAAAGGTATCGCTTCTATCTTGGAACCGAGAAAAACAATTCAAATCATACATAATTACAACTATTATCAGCATATTCGTCATATGCGAATTAGTATTTGTGTTTAAAAGTATAGCACGGAATCATATTATCGATGTAATTTCGACCCTTCTAACAATTCATATTGCTTTGATAGTAAGGGCTTCGATGGTAATGTCGTATAATAAAAAACCTTATATCACTTAAATCAACGTGACCGCGTGGGGCCTCTTTCAATTTTTCGGGGCACCTTGGCGCGGCACGTTATTTAAAATGTTATATTGATATTAAGGGAATATGGCGAGGTACTATGACGAGAGGAACTAAGATTAAAATAGCATTATCTTTCTTAGGTGGAATATCCGGCTTTTTTATTTCGATGTATAACGATCCTCCAGTATTAAGTATGTTTTTGTCAAAGGGGACGACCTTAATATATAAAATATCTTGACATTGAGAGGGTATTAAGAGAAAGTGCGGATATGCCAAGAGTAGCCAGACTAGACACCCCCGGTCTATTGCAT
>JAFGOZ010000182.1 GCA_016926235.1 Bacteroidales bacterium
AAAAAAGCAGTTAAGAAAATTCCTTAACTGCTTCATTTTTAGTAGCGAGAGCCGGGCATGATCCGGCGACCTCATGATTATGAATCAGAATTTAGCTATTTTATCGTTTTGTATCAATTTTCTTTTTTTATCTAAAATGCTAATAATCAATAAGTAGAAATTTTTCTTTTAATATTTTATTTCCGTATTTTGTGTATCTTTTCTATACTTACATGCAAATTACATGCAAATTTTAATGCTCTTTTGTCAGATAATGTGTGAGTTACGAAAAAGTTACATGCAAATTTAGAGAAAAACTCATGTTGAAGTACTCAAAAGATGGAATTTCAGTGATATTAACCCTCGATACACGAAGGGAAAAAAAGGGAGGTAATTATCCGGTTAAAGTTCAGGTTGTACAAAAAGGAAAACAGCGCTATTATTCTACCGGAAAAACTTTATCTGTTAAAGAATGGGAATCTTTGGCCGAAACAAAGAACAGAGAACTAACCGATGTTCGGAGGGATCTTGAGAATAGTTTTTCTTTCATTAAAAGGATAGTTGAACCACTGGTTAATGAACATGAATTTACTTTTGATGCATTGAATCTTCGATTGGGAAAAGGTTTTGGTGATAATACACTTGGAACAGCCTTTCAGGCAAAAATTGAATCACTATTAAGCGAAAACAGAATTGGTTCTTACAATTACTATAAAGATACCTTGAAGACTATTGAGGATTTTGCTGGGAAGAATATTCCATTTGAATATATAACCGTGGCATGGTTAAAGAAATTTGAAAAACATTTGCTTGACACCGGAAGAAACTACACCACAATAGGGATGAGATGCAGGGCTATTCGTTCAATTATGAATGAGGCTTTGACCTCGGGCATTATCCGAGAAAAACAATATCCTTTTGGGCGGGGAAAATATGAAATTCCGACAGGACTGGGAAGAAAGCTGGCTTTGGCTTTGCAACAAATAAAAACACTTGTAACATACTCGGATGGAAGTGAAGCAACCGAACACTACCGGGATTTATGGTTTTTCTCCTATCTCTGTAATGGAATAAATTTTGCAGACCTGATTACCCTGAAATATGCCAATATCCAAAATGACGAGATATACTTCACACGCGTTAAAACCATTAATACATCGAGGGTGAAGAAAGAAATTTGTGCAGTTATTACTCCTGAAATGAGAATGATTATGGATAAATGGGGAAATGCTGATAAAAATCCTGATTCTTATATCTTTGGTTTTCTCAATGGAGATGAAACGCCATTACAAATAAAAAAGAGGGTTAGAGATGTAATCAGTAATTGTAACAGGCGTCTTCGGAAAATTGGAAAAGCAATAGGTATTGCGGGACTTAGTACCTATACTGCCCGGCATTCATACGCGACTGTACTGAAAAGGTCTGGTGCCAATATCGCTTATATTTCTGAAAGTTTAGGTCATAAAGATTTGAAGACAACAGAAAATTACCTGGCTTCTTTTGAAAAAGAAGAACGGGTTAAGAATGCGAGTTTCCTAACACAGTTTGAATAATATTTGTCATATATTTATGCTATATTTGTGACAAAATATAGGATAGTTAATGCATGCAATCCATTCATAAACAAATAGAAAATGTTATAAAAAGAAAGAGACGAGGTAATGTCTTTTTTGCAAGTGACTTTAAGTCTTTGGGAAGTGGTGATGCTATTCGTCAAGTCCTTTCAAGACTTTGTAAAGAAGATTTCATAGTACGTCTTTCGAATGGGATTTATCTCTATCCGAAAATCAGTAAACATATTGGGATTATTTATCCATCGATAGAAGAAATAGCGAAAGCAATTGCAAGGAAAGAAAAAGCGAGGCTGATACCAACGGGTGTTTTCGCATTAAATAAACTGGGATTGTCAACCCAAGTTCCAATGAAAGTGGTTTTTCTTACCGATGGTGCCCCACGGGTTGTTAAAGTAGGCAAGAAGGCAACGGTGCATTTTAAAAAGACCGTGGCCAAACATTTGGCTTTTAAAGGAAGCATTTCCACATTGGTAGTATTTGCACTGAAAGAAATAGGAAAAGGAAATGCAACAGAAACCGAACTTCAAAAAATCAAAGAAGCTTTGGTTAATGAAACACCGGAAAATATAACACATGATGCAGTTCTTGCGCCGGAATGGATTGCAGAGATATTGTTAAAACTCAAGAAAAGTGAATAATTGGATTAAAATACCGGAAAAGGAAAGAGCTGATATAATAAATAGTGTTGCCACAACAACCGGATTACCGAATGTGGCTATTGAAAAGGACTGGTGGGTAACAATGGTGCTGCATGCCTTGTTTTCCTGTGGGTGTGCTCCCCATATTGTATTCAAAGGAGGAACCTCGTTGAGTAAAGCATGGAATATTATAGAACGATTTTCAGAAGATATAGATATTGCCATTGACCGTTCCTTTTTCGGTTTTGATGGCGAGCTGAGACGGAAACAAATAACCAGTCTTCGACGCGCGTCATGTTCATACACGAAAAATAATCTGAAAGATGAGTTAAATAATAAGTTGCAGGAGGCAGGTATAACAGGTTATTCATTATCCATTCCTGAATCAAAGGATTCAACGCAGGATCCACAAATTATTGAAGTCAATTATAATTCGCTTTTTGCAACAGGAAGTTACATTCGGGATAAAGTAATGGTTGAAATCGGGGCACGTTCCCTAATGGAACCAAGCAAAGATGTTCAGTTGCGTTCTATTCTTGCAAATAATTATCCTGAAACTGATTTTGCAGACGCTTATTTTACTGTCCCTACGGTTATTCCGCAACGGACTTTCCTTGAAAAAGCTTTTCTTTTACACGAAGAATTTCAAAAGCCTTTGGAAAATGTACGTGTAAATCGTATGTCCAGGCATATTTATGACCTGGGAAAATTGATGGATACCGATTTTGCAAAAGATGCGCTAAACAGTCCCGAATTGTACCATGCAATTGTTGAGCATCGTAAAATGCTAACTGCAATGAAGGAAGTGGATTATTCTACTCATGTTCCTGAAAAAATAAACTTTGTGCCGCCAGTTGCCATTATTGATTTATGGAGAAAGGATTATGAAACAATGCAGTCAAACATGATTTACGGAGATTCGTTGCCCTTCGACAAATTGATAGACAGGCTTAAGGAACTGAATGAGAGATTCAGACAAATTAAAATATAGTTATGCCCCGCCGCAAGCAATACAAAATATTAGCCAGGCAAACGGCAATTTATGAAGCTATTGTCTCCGAACTTCAGAAGAATCCTGAA
>JAFGOZ010000183.1 GCA_016926235.1 Bacteroidales bacterium
AAAATTAACTGGCAGTTTACAAATAAGGAGGCAAGAATCAAATTGAGGAGACTATATCCGTCAATTCATAATTAACATAACACTAGCTAAAATTAGCAGATAAGAGTAAGTTTATTACCTATATAACCGAGTTAGCGGTAAGGAAATGACATCCATACAGTTAGCACCCATAATCATTAAAACAAGTTAGCGCTGCGGGACACAAAGCATCGCTAATACTCCCAACGCACAAAGCAAAAGTTTGGCAGTCCATCGCTACAACCATCCCTTCGGCTGCCAAACATTTGCTTTTTTGCTAAAACGGAATTGGCCTAGACGGATTATAAAATTTGAGGTTGTTCGTATATTTGTAAAATATATATTCAATTAATGGACCTGCTTAAAAACATACAAATCATTACTCAATGTATTCTTGTGTTCTTATGCATCATCTTTTCAATATTTCTTTTATCATCAAGGAAAAGAAATAAAGCGGGAAATTACATTTTTGCTTTTATGTTAATCTCATTCGGAATTACAACCTTGGGTGGCATATTCATTTACTTAGCTAAACCGGGTGATACAATTTACAATATTTTTTACTCCCTCATTTATGTCGCTTTCCCATTCCAGTATTTATGGGTCCCTTTGCTATATGTTTTTACATTGTCTTTCGCAATTCCCACTTTCAAGATCAAGAAATCTTATTTACTCCATATAATTCCCTTTTCATTAATTATTATAAGGGTAGTTATCTTACTAATATCTGAAAACCCGGAAAATATCAGGAAGATTACAACTACAGATTTCTTATTTAATCCGGTGGAGAGAACTATGTATTACATTCTTGAATATTTGCAGTTTTATTTCTATGCTATTGCTTCTCTGATGGTTTTGCGTCGATACCACATACATATTAAAGAATTTCACTCTTCGATTGAGAAGATAAACCTATCCTGGTTAGCATATATCATTTACAGTATTATTTTGGTAAAAACTCTTAAACTAATTGGGACAATCTTTTCTCTAATGTCTATTTTGACTAATGTCTATATTTACATATATATTGCTATTGGGATAATCTTTGTTTTCTTTTTAGGCATAATATTTTTAAAGGGAATATATCAACCAAATGTATTCTTTGTTCTAAACAACGAGAGAGAAAGAGGAAAATATTCCAAAACAAAGCTTTCAGACGAATTACAGGGAAAGTATTTTTCAATGCTTATCAATCATATGGATATCAATAAACCCTATCTTGATCCAGACTTAAACCTGAATATTTTATCAAACCAGGTACAGATTCCCACGCACCATTTATCACAAATAATTAATAGTAAATCCGGACAAAATTTTTATGATTTCATTAATTCTTACAGGATTAAAGAAAGCATTGAGTTATTGAAAAATGATAGAAAAAAAACGATTTTAGAGATCCTATATGAGACAGGATTTAATTCAAAGTCAGTTTTCAACACATTTTTCAAGAAATATACAAAAATGACTCCTACCGAATTCAGACGGACCTCCAGTTGATCCATGTCGCTCTATTTATACTTTTCAATATAAAAATAACTAAGTCTTGTTAAAATCCCTGTTTTTTTAGTTTTACCTTATCGGTCGGGACAATAAACAGGATCCTGAAGTTAACTTTGCAGTTTGTATTAAATTAGGGTAGATAATTGTATATCACCAGTTGCTCCCTTTATTATAGATAATAAGTTTTGAGGATAATAATAAACTCATATGAATATTGAAACAAAAAGTCAATTTCTTTTACTTCTGCTAATCCTTATATTTTATGGTTTATTGGCTTTTTTAACATACACATGTATCCCCATTGAGGAAATTATCGGATCAGGCCAGTCAGTTCCCGAAAAGCTGTTAACCACAGAGAAGTGGATCCTGGGATTGCAGCAAGCAGGAATGGTGTTTGCTATTTATTTGCCTTTATCTTTAGCTGGCTATTGGTTTACAAAAAGGACAGGATCTCCAAAAATATACAGAACGGGATCCGGCTGGCGTTCGTGGTTCATGTGGCCAATGATCATCGGTATAGGACTAGGTTCTATTTTAATAATAATTGACAGATCTTTCAGGCTTATTGGATCAACTGCTTGGTTAAGCCATCCGGTTTTCCCGTTCTCATTAATTGCTTCAGCTACTGCAGCCATGGGAGAAGAGATAATCTTCCGTTTTTTTCTGATGGGATTAATAATCCTAATATTGAAACTCCTTTTTAAAAATTTGAATTCAGGGATCACATTCTGGATTGGAAATATTCTCGCTGCCCTGGCCTTTAGTGCCGGTCATATGCCCGGTACGTTACAATTACTAAATATTGCATCCCTTTCTCAAGTTCCAATATTAGTTGTACTTGAGTTATTTACCATATGCACCCTTGTTGGGATAGTGGCCGGGTATCGATATTACCGCGATGGACTTATTGCTGCCATCGGAGTACATTTTTGGACAGATATTGTATGGCATGTGCTTTGGCCATTTATCATGGCATAGGACTAAAATTACAGCATCTTTAACAAGGATGATTTACTCCTTATATTGCTTAATGCCTGATTATGAGAAGCTTTCTTTTGATCGCCCTAGTATTAATGCAGATTCGAAACCAAAATGCATACTTCCTGCCTGAGGAGTTTAAACCCTCCCCTGTCGGCAAATCATTATATTACATTACGGGTACCGGCTGTAACGTCGTATTCTGGGTAACAGCAAAGGGGATTGTAGTGGTGGATTCAGGTGAAAAACCGTTACTCTCCGATAAATTATTGAATAGTATCAAGGAGATTTCCGAGATGCCTATACGTTATCTTGTATTTACCCACCATCATCATACCGGAGGAGCAAATGGATTCCCTGAGTCAACCCTCCTGTTATCGCATCATAATGTAAAAATCAATATTCCAATATTTTGGGAGATCACTGTGGATCTTTTAGAAAATAATATTCTTGATCTGAAGAAAAAAATGCATCTGGATACTGGGCTTTTGGATTCTGATAGTATCAGGAATCTGGTATTCTTGAGACAAGGTCAGTTGGAAGCTGTCAGGAATCAGAAAAATATTGAGCCCCATATAACATTTCACGATTCACTGAACATTAACCTTTCAGGGCAGGAGGTAAGGTTATTCTATTGGGGGCCAGGACATACTAATGGTGATATCATCGTCTATTTTCCGGCTGAAAAGGTAGTCTGCACCGGTGACCTACTGTTCACGAACGGTTGGATCCCACGTCTTGATGGAGATGCGGGTTCGTCTATAGAAAATTGGCTCAACATATTTGACAAATTGAATGTGATGGATTTTCAGATACTGATCCCCGGGCATGGATCAATGATCAGCAAAGACGAATTCAGGTCTTATGCAGATTTTGCCATGAATTATCTGAACGACCTGCAACGTGAAGTAATAAAGTATATCGCTGAGGGATATTCACTGCAATATATCAGGGAGAACCTCCATCTTCCAAAATACGAAGATTCGGGAATGGCCATAGAACTTCTTTCCTGGAATATTAATGCTGCCTATAACGAAATTGTTAACTATAAATAACCATATGGACAGGAATAAGCAAATGATTCTTATCGTGATGTTTTCATGTATCATGAACAGCCTGACCGCCCAGGATGCAGATGATATTATTACCAAATATCTGGATTCAATGGGAGGCGTTGATCGGTTAAGAAACTGGGTTTCACTTAAGGTAAAAGGAAGATATACCATGCTTAGACAAAGCAACACGGTGGTGCCTTTTGAAGTTTGGTATATCGCTCCAAATAAGAAAAGGACCGAAATGACTATTAACGGCGAAAAGGCCATCTACGCCTTCGATGGATGCACTTCCTGGTTTGTCGATCCTTCAAAGGGAGTGACAATACCGGCATACATGCCAGAATTACAGGCAAAGAATAACCGGGACCATGCCGATGAATATCCATTTATTGAATACAGAAAAAAGGGGCATAAAGTTGAATTTATTGCCACCGAGGAGCTTGAAGGTAACAAGGTTCATGTTATAAAACTATGCCGCGACAATGGAACTGAGTCTATCCATTACTTTGATAGTGATTCTGGATTTGAACGGAAAATATTGATAAATAGTAACAGCCATTCATCGACAATAACCACCGAAATCTATGAAAGTGATTTCAGGTCCATTAAATGGTTAACCCTTCCATTTTTTATCGAGACAAGGATTAACGGTCAACCGGTTTATACCATGGTGATTGATGAAGCGGAAATTGACTGTTTCGTCGAAGAATCATTATTTACAATGCCTCAAAAGTAATTTGTGTGAAATAATCACCAATTACAATACCGCTGTGTTATTGAGAGAAAAAATTAAGTCACTGGCCAGATTACATGGATTTGATCTTATCGGATTCATTGGCACATATCATCTAACATATTCAGCAAAACCTTGGTCGATTGATAATCGTGTTCAAAACAATCCATTCACGCCGGGATCTGTGGTCATAGTTGGCGTGTATGATATAAAACTGCTTAAAGAATCAAGCCATTCGTGTACAACAGGTAAAATTGCCAGAAGTTATGCCGTAGGTCATGAATTTGACCTTACTGTTGAATTGCAATCCATTATTGATTTCCTGATTAATGAAGGATACCAGGCCCATCCTGTAAAAAAATATTTCTCAACCAATTTCTCATTAAAAAAGGCTGCCCTATTTGCAGGTCTTGGATGGCAGGGTTACAATAGCCTTATTATAAATCCCACATTTGGAAGCTGGATCACCTATGGAGCAATAATAACAAGCGCAGAATTGGAGGCTGAGGACCAGCCACAGAGAACCCGATGCGGAAAGTGTATGAAGTGCATTAGAGCCTGCCCAATGCAAGCAATTATCAAACCATTTGTAGTACAGCCAACAAGGTGTTTAGACAAAATCCTTAATACATCAGGAGTTATTCCTGATAGTACAAAAGCCAAAATTGGGAATAGGCTTCTTAGCTGTGATATATGTCAGGAGGTATGTCCTTACAATAGACAGCATATAAAATACGATGGCATACCACGGCTATATCCCTATCAATTCACTTTATCTGATTTGCTGTCTATGGGCAAGGAACTATTCAATGGATCTTTTGGGAATTTAAATTGGAGTATTGATTTTCACACTTTCCTCCGAAATGTAATAATTGCATCCGGCAATTCGGGTGATGGCAGGTTAACTCCCAAATTGAAAAACTATTTGCCACATGAAAATGAACCTATTAAGGATGCTGTAAAATGGGCATTGAGGAGACTCAATTACTACTCATTCAATTCATAGACTTTTTACGGTTCTCCCACCCTTAATTTAATTTGTAACGCTGTACTAATTTAAACTAAGAATAAAGTTCTTGTTTAACCTATTTGTTTATAATAGTAATATGACCAATGTTATATAAATTTGACATTTTTGTATCTTAAACAAATATTTCCTAATTAAGCTTCCGGATTGATCTGCGTTTGGGAATAAAGCGTGGCACTTCAAGCATATAATTACCATATCCGGGTACTCTTTTAAGGAGATCCTTTTCTTCAAATCTTGACTGAAGATAGACCCATAAACACCCGAATAGAAACGCAATTCCGACAGTATAAGTTGGGTACAGAATCAGAATTCCAAAGAATTCAAGGAATGTTCCACAATGAATAGGATGTCGGATTTTAGCATAGACCCCGGTATTAACAATTGAGTCATGGAGTGTGGATATTGCAGCTTTTCTCCTGATACTTATAAGTGCCCAGATTATTATCGCTCCACCGGTTATTATCAATAACCATGCGATTATATTACTCCAAAAGGATAATTTATAAAGTAGTTCATCACTGGTTCTGATTGCAAGGAAATAGCCATAAACCCATAAGGGAATACCAGAAATATTTCTTAGTATAAAGGATATATATGTCCCCGGTTTTTCTCCAAATTTCTCTGAATAAAAAGCCGTAAATGCACTTGCCAAATGTGAACAAAAGCCTGAAATAATAAAAATCATAAAAGTAAACATATTCCATAGTCTTTAATATGCAGTGATTATCTGGTTGTTAAGGGATATCTATTACCATACCTGTTTGCAATTTGTTAAGTTTATTTCTGAGAATTCTCTTCATGATTCTAAAGGCTTTTTCACCTGTACAGTGTCCCGTATAGAATATTCCTTCATTTAGATCGAGCTTATTAGCCAGATTTATAATATACTCCAGAGGTTTTTTAGCGAGAATTGATGGATTATCAAGGTGAAAACCGCCAATGATAATAATATTTCTGACCTCTGGAAATCTTTGCTTTACCTTTTCAAGTATATTCAATATTCCAGAATGAGAGCAACCAGAAAATACTATCAATTTCTTTTCGTCTGATAT
The DNA here is from genome assembly GCA_016926235.1 of Bacteroidales bacterium. The sequence goes on from JAFGOZ010000183.1 coordinate 6,367, forward strand.
AGTCAAGATTATCTCATGATCAAAAGTATCTTTAAAAAGTTTGCCGTTTATTCTGACAAATAGCGACTTATTTGACAAAGGGATGGGGAAAAACTGTTTAATACCGGTTAGAATATTTATCCCATTAGCTATTTCAGTATCATTATCAATGTATTCTATCCTTTCAGTAAATTTTGAAAACAGACTTTTATTAATCCCGATATAGACAGGGTAAAGCATAAATAGTTTTGTATAATATGATTGCAGTGCTTTTTTGTGTAAATAAACCTTCGCTTTAGTATTATAGTTTAGAAAAGCACTTAATCCTCCGCCGTGGTCAAAATGACCGTGAGAAATAATCAGGTAGTCTATTGTCCTGATGTCAATATTAAGTTGTTTTGCATTATGTAAAAATATACCAGACCGGCCTGTATCAAACAAAATACTCTTTCCTTCATGATCAATAAAGAGACTGAGTCCGTTTTCAGTTCTTAAAATCCTATTATTGTTGATACTTGAATTCTCAACTAGTACACTGATTCTGCTCATTCAATTATATTTTAAAAACTTTGTGCTCTATTTTACTTTTAACACCCAGTCCGAGATTTGCTGCAGTCTGTATGTGCGTAGAAATTTTTATATCCTCCTCTTCACCAATATTTTGGTCCCTGCGTTTTTGTACAATAATCTTCTCCCCGGTAATGTCAAGTGATACAGGATCAGTACCAATGAGTATGGATCCTGCATACCAGATCGGACCAGGTCCTTTATAATTGGGGCTGTCAGCATACCAGCCGAAAATACTATCCACAATACTCAGTACAGTCTTATCCCTTATAACCGGGTGGCTATAAATCTCGGCAATATATGGATTACAGTTGTTTGCATGAAGCCTGATG
>JAFGOZ010000184.1 GCA_016926235.1 Bacteroidales bacterium
GAGTCACTTTTAGGTTTTCTGCCATCCATACTTGATCACCGATTTTGACGGTTTTATATACATTACCATCAATGTCTGTAACTGTACCTTCATTTGGATTAATATCCCAATTACCAATATGATAAAGTGAGTCAATCTCAGACTCAATGATTGCTCGATTATATAACCGAACATCATCAATATCTCCATTGAAATCTTTAGAGTTATATCGCTCTGGAGCACCCTTTATGCCTATATACAACGGATCACCGCTATTTCCTGTTGATGAATTTATATAGATGGTACTTGTGTCAAGAACACCGTCAATATATAATTTTATCGTATTCCCATCCCAAGTACTGACAAGATGTCTCCATTGATTAAATGCGATTTTCTCCTTAGAAAATAATCGATTTGTTTGGTAAATACCAACACCATAAGTTTGCGGTGTAATGTAGCTTTGAATCCCATATTCTCCATTTACACCGTCCCAAAATTTCCACACTATACCGCCATCATCAGTTGCGTTTCCATCTTCATTTATCCAAACACTTATTGAAAATCTTGATAAATTGGAAATTGATTCATCATCAGGAATCTCAATATAATGGCTTACAGATGAATTCCCGGCAAAATGATAAGCACTATTCTCATTCCCAAACCTATCAGTTGTCAAAGTTGCACCACTAACCGTCCCATTATTGCCGTTCCCACTGGCATCAGTGGCATCTCCATTAAATGGATAATAGGCAATTAAGCTACTAATTTTATTTATATTCCCCCAGCATATACTACCTATCTCATAACCATTATTTGTAATTTGTAAAGCATTCGTCCCATCACTCTGCATTTTCCAAATTTCATTATTTTTTATAAATGCAATCTCTTGCCCACTTATTGACCAGACGGGATTAATACCAATTCCCAAATCGGTGCTATCGCCATTTGTTAAATTGTAAACATAAACATATTTATCTTGACCAATCATTGCGTGATTAAATAGAATTAAAGAATCTTTTAGCATATCAGTTCCAGTATCACGACCATAGAAATCAGTAATTCGTGTTTGATTATTGCCATCCCAATCCATTATAAATAATTCAACACACATCGCACAACCTGTACCATTTGTATCCCGGCTAAACAGGATTACTGAATCTTTCATGACACATGCAAAATCATTGATAGCAGTATTGTTTGTTAGATTAGTGATCGAGCCATTATAAATATTAACCTTAAAGATTTCTTCATTTTCTCCAGATGATGCAATATCCTGGATAAATAATACAACGGAATCATTTGGAAAAAAACTTAGCGTCCCACCAATTGGATCACTCTGTTGGAACACAACCGTTTCTTTATTATCTACAAGACTATATCGAATTAAACTGTACTGCGATGCCTCTGGGTCATATCGTCTAAAAACCAGAGTCTTTCCATCATGTGATAATGATGGAAATCGATCCCAATCATCAGAATTAATTAGTGGCTCTTGACTGCTTCCATTGCTATCCATCATCCAGATATCCCAGTCACCAGTCTGATTTATGGAATAAATAATCTTCTCCTGAAAATTAATCCCAAGAAGTTGAAAAACACTAAAAAGAACAATCAATAAAACAAATAAAACATGTTGGATTTTCATAATCCCCTCCTATAAATAATGATTTTATTTCAATTGATGTTTCAGTCGTTGTACTTCCGATTCGATGAAATAATTTTTCACATTTATCACAATCAATATAAAACAGAGACCAAGCAGAATCAAGGTAAATTCAAATTTTGACATTCTTTTTGAAATAATAACAGATAGGATTTGAGCTGCTGGTGTCGAGACCGACAAACCAAATGCTATATACCAACCCAATGGTTTATTTCTTATCAATAAGAACAATAAAATCCCAATTAGAAAAAGAAATATTATAACAGATAATTCATAATTATTTGAAATAATATTATGAATTAAATCTGTCACTATACTTAGTCCAATTAGTATCCAATATATCCAAAATATATAAAGTGATACTTTATGCGACTTTTTTTTCAGAGGTTGATTAATTGATCTGTCACTTTCATCAATTCCACTGAATATTATATCACAATTCCAGCATCTTTCATCATCTCTTTTAACAATATGATCACAACCAGAACACCGATATTGAAAACCGTATTTTACTTTTAAATTCAATCTTCTTCCCAAGTTAAAATTTTATTATCTCCGGCTCCATTCCTACAAACTGCGGCATACACTGACCAATATCAGCATTAATATAGGTGGGATCGCAAATTGTATAAACATTTCCATCCACAGTCAATTGATCCCCTGGAATCCGGTCATGAAACAGCACTGCGGTTGCTAAATGACAGGGATAATGAAGTCCGACAACCGGCAGACCAATTAATTCCCTGACCAGGTATGCAAATAGTATCGAGCGGTCTTCACAATCGGAGAATGGATAATTAATCGTCTCTTCCGGCATTAGTGGTTTTTCACGGCCGAAATGTTCTTCATCAGTCTTATAGTCGAATGCTGTCTGTACAAAACGTAAAAGGATATTAACAGCCTCAGGTTCTGATCTGTTTTGAAGTATTGGGCGAAGAGATTGGATAAGAGTACTTTGTGACTCTGGACTAGTTGACGCATTAAAATAGACACTAAAATCGGTTTGCGGATAATTCTCAAAATATTTTACTACATCATCGTTATACATCACAATAACCGTATAAGTTTTTCCTCCATAGGAGAAAGAAAGTGATTTGTTCAAGATTTTATTATTAATTGTCGGAGTATTTGCCACAGCCATGCTGATATTTTTTTTGGATAATGAATGTTTCCCTTCATAAATAAACAGACTTCCACAGAATGTGATTTTCGAATTTAAATCAACAACCCAGTATTTAGTATTATCTACGGTAAAGTAAGGCATGCTGTACAACATATTTTCTGATGGTAACAGTAAAAATATTTTTGAGTTATTATGCCCAACTTTCGCTGTAAATCCAGATTGAATTAACGTAAACCAGATAAATAAATTTTGCTGATTATTATCATTCGGGTAAATCTCATTTACAATTTTATTTAATAGAACTACAACGCCCCAATTATTCAGTTCCAACTCCTTTGTTGATCTTTCGATTTCAGCAATAAAAGGCTGATAATCAGTTTTACTTAACGACTTCCAATATCTGCTGATCGCTATATCATTCACGATGGATATCTTTTGTTTAAAACTCGGATCTATGTAAAATGTCAATATTTTTCCAAAGTAATCCACTTGAATTCTTTCACCCTTTAAAACGGGTGCTATAACAGATATATCCTTTATTTCTGGTTCCTTTTTTATAAACGATTTCGAATCTGGAATATCAACTTTATTGATTGATTTTATATCAAAAGATTTTTCCTTGGGTTTCGCCTTAGGGATCTCTTCTGGTTTTGGTTTATCATATATTTTTCCACTGGAAAATGATTGAAATTCTTTCCATTCATTTTCCAGAAAATTTGAAAATTCCTGATCTTCCTTACTAATGTAGGAATTGATATCCTGCTCTTCCTGTTTAAGCCATGTTTCATAATCATCCTGAGCGGATATAATTGAGATAAAACAAAGAATAATCAATAATAACCGGCTTACATTCTTAATCTGCATTTTTACTCCATTAATAAATTATATAGGTGTAAAATTACCTTTTAGTTCTCCAAATATTCAATTTTAATTTCAACACGTCTATTTTTTGCTTTATTTTCCTCTGAATCATTTGGAACAAGCGGTTCCTGTTCTCCTCTACCGGAAGCAGATATCAGATTAGTAATAGAATCACAGTCCGTTAATATAGATTCTAAAGAGTGTTTTGCTCTCCGATATGACAAATCTAAATTGTATTCTTCGCTACCATCACTGTCGGTATGTCCAACAACTGTAATACTGGAAATTCGATCAATGTTTTTAATAAACTTTATAATTTCACTTAATATCGTTTTATTTTTTTGAGACGAATCAAGAATGTCTGAGTTGTATGCAAAATTCAGATAAAAATCCTTACTAGTAAAAACTGCTTGATCGGGTGGTGGCGGTGGCGGGATACGGAGGATTAAATTTTGTATTTTTGGTAATTCAAATTGAATGTCCAGTAAAATTGTATCACAAATAAATTCTCCCTTTTCGGCAATTATTTTATAAATTCCCAAATCTTTATAATCAATTACATAGCCACCTTCATCACCAGATTGTGTTATTTTTTTCCCGTTCAACGCAATAATAGCCCCCGCAACAGGACGATATTGATCTCTGTTATAGACAATTCCTGCGATCACTTTTGTTCGAGGGAATACTAATTCTTTAAAATCTACCTGGTTTTTTGATGGATTAATAATACAAACCATCCACAAGCCAGCGGGTATATCCCCAACCAATTTGGTTTTTGGTGCATTACCTGAAAGTATGTTTGAAATACCAATTCCATCTTCAAAATGTTGAAGCTTTGTCAAGCCAATAACACTGCCATTTTTTAAAATAAGTACTTTAATATCTGGCAATTCTTTTCCAAAATCCATTTCATCGTCATCATGACGATTTTTAAGCCATATCGCAAAAGCATCTGTTATTGTACCGGGTAATTCTACCGAAATTTTCCCGGTCATGAAGTCTGATTCACTTTTTAGTTTTATTCCCTGATGTTCTTGTACACTGTTCTCCAATAAATCATCAAATCCGATTTCAGTAAAACTTCCATCCTCGTGATACCATGTTAAACAAGGTACAACTTCCGGTCCATCTAGCAAACTGAATTCCGCAATAATCTTATAATCATTCGCAGATAAAGGGAGTATCGCTAATATTAAAGAAAGGGATAAAATATTAAAACTTCTAAGGTTCATAAAATATTATTACTCCATAATTTATCATTTTAGATAATGAAGCGAATCAGTAATAAAACTTTCTATTTTTGAAATTCTATCACCCAATGCATCTTTCTGCCAATTGGATTCGGAATTATAGAATTCCCGTTCAGTTGAGTAATTAATAATTTCAAGTATATTTAATAGTCCAAAAGGATTGTATCCTAAATTGTATATATAAACTACGCCATATTTATCGGCTTCGTATTCATAGGATATTTGTCTCTTTTTTGTAGCGTAATTATATAAATCAGCAGATAAACTCTCAAGCGATTGGGTCAAAGAATCTGATTCATATTCTAGGGAATTTGTAAATTCTAAATAATCATCATCAATATATTCACTTTGATCTATCTGCTTTAATTCCTGATCAAGTTTATTAAAATTAAAATCCACCATAATTTGTGTACTTCTTTTTATTAGTTCTTCTGCTCCATGTTGACAAACAACATGAGATATTTCATGAGCTAATATGCATGCAAGTTCATCTTCATTTTCAGCTATATTATAAAGCCCCTGACTAATAAATATATAACCATTTGGTAGTGCATATGCATATAATCGATCATCTTTCAAAATGAAAAATTTGAATGATACATCATATAAAGGTGTAAATTGTGTAATGTAAGTTCCAAGTATATTGATGTACTTAAGATCTGAACTATTTGATATAATTTCATGGTTTGATAATATTTTAACTGCAACTGCAATACTGATATTATTGACGAACGAGTTTTGTTCAATATTTTCGTTATTATTGGATATTACATACCTTTCTGCTTTGAGTAGATTATTTCTTCTATCTGCATACTCTAAGTATTCCTGTGTATTAAAAAAAGTATTATTAAAAAAATCAAAGGAGATATCTGTATCTTTAAAATTTAAATAAGTTTTGAAAAATCCCTTGATTGCTCCGCTTGCAGAATTCGATGATATTGTTAAAGAATCTGGAATACTAAAATGAAAATCATTTTTATTACTACTCTTTTTCTTCTTTAATGCATTTTCAGATATCCAGCCAACAGTGTGTAACTCATCATTTAGCCGAACTTTGTACCATCCTGGTTCATTTTTCAGGATTTTTACTGATACACCTGATTTAATTATTCTATTCGTCGAATAAATTGATCCAGGACCTTTCCGTAACCATACATTTTCCCGGTTTATAGTATGAAATTCTTCTCCAAAACATAATAAAAATGGTAACAATAGAATGAAGTAGAATCGCATTATTTTATCCCCCATTTTTCATTCTACTAGTCTTCATTTAATAAAGGTGAGAATATATCTTTAACCTTTATTCTCACATTGACATAAAACATTTTATTCTCATTGTCGGGCCATCTCTCAACAACTTCTATGTTTTTTAACTTAAAATTAAGTTCAACTGCCAATGCAATTTCAAGATCATCCTGATTTTCTGATAAATTTGATATTTTCACTTGATATATTTTTACTACAACGCCATTCAGTATCTCAAAATAAGCTCTTTCTTCAGCCGTTTTCCAGGCATCATTTATATTTAATCTGGCGCTGTAGACACCAGTTGCATAATAATATCCATCTTCTTCCCAGAATATATTATTAATCCAATCTGGAGTCTTCATTGTAGATATATCCACTGGATCAGGTTGAATAGTTAACAACGAATCCAACGAAAATATTGCTACTTTATCATTGGGTACAATTGAAGTAGTAAATTGATCTTTTAATATTAATTTGTCTTTAATTGACTGTAGTGAGTCATAGGGAAAATAGTAATAATAGTCACTAAATCTTTCATCGATAAAGTTGTATTGGTACAGATGTCCTTTCACAATGCACTCTTTGTATATCCAAAACATCTGTTCTGCGTCGGCAGATGCCGCGTAACCGTGATAGCTAAAACCAATTACTGTATTTTTATACTCCGATGGAAATATAAACCAATGAGGATAATATTCTTGAGAAAAAATAGCAGTACTACATACAACTAACAGAAATAATAAGTAATATTTTTTCATATTGAAATATGTGAGCGGGATTTCTCCCGCTCACCATTTAACATTAATAATCAATTTTTCCGGCAGCTTTTTCTTTTTCGTAATCTTGCATTTCTCTGTCAAGTTCCTCATAAGCTTTTGAAGCACGGAATCTTTCATACAGTTTCGGTTTCTTCTGCATTTCATCGAGAATAGATTGATCAAGTGTTTTGGGGTTAATTCCAACTAATACCGCATAATGAACCCGATTGGTTTTTTTATTATTATAGTATTTGGAATCAATCACTACTGAACCAACCAATGTCTGATTTGTTACGGTCTTCGTAACAGCGGTAAATGCCTCATTAATTTCAGCATCTGTGGATCCAATCTCTTCCAGGAACATTTTTCTAAGATCTTCAACTTTCGTCTCAAAGCTCTGTGCAATTAAAGCACGCGCTGCAGTGGTTGCTTTTTCTTTTGCGATATCTGCGCGAGCTCCTTCTCTTTCACCGACTGCGGCAACGCCACCGCTTTCAATAATCTTGTTTGCTTTCTGTTGCAGCATTTCGAACGGGTCACTCTGTACGGCGATACCACCCGCGCAGTTCATGAACGACAGTGCAAACATACTTAGCAAGATAACAGTTAGGACTTTTTTCATTTTTTCCTCCTTTTTTGTTAAATGAACATCCTTCCTCTCAAATTCTACTAAAAATGATTGAAATTGTATTTAGCGAACCAAAATACTCGTTGGTATAAGTGTAGGCTATTTTTAACATTTGATATTCTATAGTTGTACCAAATGATATTCTTTTAGAATAATCTGTAAATAACTCAAATTCTTTAATGTTTGATTGCATATTATAATGATTATAACCAGCAGAGAATGATATACCTTGATAATTTGCCAGATAATAACCAAAAGAAAACCCAGCATTCAAATATAACGGATGGTTTTCTTGCTGTTCAATATCAATAATGCTTAGTACTCTTATTTTATTGTTAAGTAAATGGTTATTGGTATATTGAATAGAAGCAGAAGTCAATGCATTGTTGCGCTCTATAATTTTTACTGATTCCTCATTCTGTCCTAAGTCTATTTTACTTGAGCCATAATACACTAAGTTTAAATCCAAATCTTTTAATAAGTGAAACGACATGCCAAACCTTCCTCCGGCAAGTGGGGGATAATCATTCTTTATGTTTTGTCCACCATCAATCATTGAAGTTGAATAAAAAATAGAAAAACCAAGGTCATATAATATTCCGGCTCTTGAAAGCGCAGAAAATACGGCAATATTCATATTATTAAATGTGCTTAAATAGTTCATGTATTCATCATATTGATCAATTGCCGCAATATCGTTATAGATTACACCTGCCGCAATACAATATTTTTTTAATCCTATTGGTAACGCTGCCGTAATATTTCCACACCTTTGATCAAAGATTTTAGGAATAAAATTATACGATAACTGGATAGAAGCATTTACAATGGTAGATAATCCTGTTGGATTATAAAATATCGCAGATGCTGATGGTAATACAGCAGATTGACAATTACCAATTCCAATATATTCCGGTGATTGCGGTTGAAGAAGATATGCAGCGGCACCATGCGTTTCAATGAAATTGTCTTCTGCAGATAGTTTGGATATGATTATTATAAGAAAGATTGTATTTAGAATCTTTTTTTTCATCTAGTTCCTGATAAATATTTTTGTCATTCGATATTTATTATTAATAAGATCATCACCAATTTTTATAAAGGCAAAGTACACTCCTGATGCAAGATAATTGTTATTCATATCTTTACCATCCCAGAATAACTCTGTGTGTATTCCTGGCTGTGTAAGTGTTGATCCTTCATCAATTTTCTGCATAAACACAGGTTGTCGCGAAGCATCTAAAATCACTAAGTAAATTGGTTCTATAACTTGCTCATTTAACACATATCGAAAACGTGTTTCACCTAATACAGCATTAAATGGGTTAGGATAATTAAAGAATTCCTTTGACAAAATATGTTTACTCATGTCGATTTTATAACCGGTTTGTCCCCTAATAATATTGCCCGCTCTATCGGAAATATGTGTTGATATAGTAATTCCATCAATAATATCAATATGATTCTCTTTAACTATATCCTTAAATGTAAAGTGAGGGATTGATATAGGAGAATAATTAAAATTTACATCTACTCCAAGATTCGAAAACATATCGCTACTCGTAACTTCTATTGGTTCCCATATAATAGTCGTATCAAAAGGAACATTTGTAGAAATCGTATCCATGCTATATATATATGGGAATAATTCAAAATTGTTCAATACTGAGCATATAGTATCAGAAAATGCTACTTTAATTGAATCTCCGTTTGATGATAAATAAATATTGTCTGAAATAAATGTTTTAAAGGTATCATTTAGTGATACAGTATGCCCCCATTTACTATTTTTTGCAGTTCCTGGTAATGGATAAAAGATAACCGTATCAGGCGCTTCAGTATCTAAAATAAATTGCCTATAAATTGGAATACCAGGGTACGAAGAGACTTGTGGTTTTATCTTAATCTGATATATTCCATCGTCGAATTGATTCTTTGAAAAATCAAGTGTATCATTTAATTGTGTACCATTTTGTTCATTTATTCTATTAAGTAATATACAATTCATTAAGCCTAATTTCCCCCAAATGTCACTGAGTGAATCACAATTAACAATTAATGCATCTGTAGTATTAAAAAACCAATCATTCGGTAAAAGTGAATCATTTTTTGAACAAAAAAGCATATCAGGATTTCGATTGTTAGAAAAGACTGACATATCTTTAAAATCGCGATGCAATATTTGATCGGCAAATAGTATTCGTTCTGAATTTGGAGATTTACTTTTTAATTTCTCACCAGAAGAGAATTTTTGCCTTGGTAAAATAGATTTCTGATACCATTTATTTATTTCATAAATATCATTATCTTCAAGCAAAATACCAACTTCAACGCCTAAGTCAGATACATTTACCTGGAAATGTCCAGATTTATTATTGATTGAATATGGTTCAGCATATACTCGAAAATCACTGGAATCAATTGTAGCACTATTATTATTAATGACACCGGGATTAAAATGAGCCTTTGATATTATTGATGTAATCTTTGAGATACTATTTATTGTTTCAAAATGTGGTTTCTTAACATAAAAAGGCAATTGATATGAAAATGAACTATCACTTAAAAATACTGAGTTTTTATGAACACCATCATTTGTACTTATTAATAAATATATCTCGCCACTGACTGAATTCGAATTGAAAATCGATTGTTTGTGATTGAATTCAATCGCAATTGAATCGCCCTTCGCGAAAGGATTTAAAATGGTAATACTGTCAGAAAAGAAATCGGTCGATGTGTCCGTTGGTAACTTCATTTGAAAATTATTATCAGAGAGATTGAGTATAAATACACGATTATTCAATAAAACCTTTTCACCTGTATCAGAATTGAAAGTAATTAGGCATTTTTGTGTCATCGGTTCATATCTCATATCCGGATTTAATGTGAATTCTTCAAATCCGATTTCCAATTGGCCAACATTAATAAAATTATCTGAGCTATCAACAATGTTATACTTATTTTCTGAGAAGTAAGGTTCAGTATATTCTAATCTTACTCTTATCGGTTCTTTCGAAATACTGTTGAAAGGCAGAAAATATAAAGAATCAAGTACAATTTGATCTTCAAAGACATAATCAGGTAATTTAATCTTAGATTTGATATCACTGACGACCAGTGAATTATTAATTTTAGTGGGATCCCAGGAATACGATGTATTTGAGAATGATATATACCAGTCATATTCTGATAAATTCAAAGTTTTAACGATATTATCTTCATTTATAATAATACTTGGTAATGCTAAATATTCACCTGTATCATGAATTTCATACACTCTATTTGTATCTAAGATAATTGATGGGGCACCGATCGCCATGATTAAATCATTTCTTAGAATAAATGACTTATTATATCCATCCAGGATACAGCACAAATTATCATAAGACGATTCAATTAAATTCTTAACATATAGACTATCAATTGCAATTGGCTGGTCAAGGGAAAGTGTATCTATGTCAATTTGTAAAATTTTATCAGAAATAAGTTCTGCTTTATAATTATTTTCCAGATTTCCAATTCTGACATTCAATGAATCTTTGATTTTCTCACTATCCCAGATTGCTGGTAAATACTTATGAGTAGATGATGTTATTGGATCTTCAGGAATTACTAACCATATAACTGAACTCGGCGTTGGGTACTTGTGGTTCTCTTTTATCTCATATCCAGATTTAATTATTAATCCAGGCAATCTTTTACTTTTCTCCTTGTCCATTTTGATAAATGTCATGCTTGCAGTACTAGTTGTATCATATGTAAAAATAAATGGATTTATGTAAAGGTTCTTATTATCATAGGCCTGGGCTAATGTGTTATTGTCTAATTTGAGAATTATTGAATCGGAAATTGTGGTTATATTTCTCGAAGTTCGAACACGTAAACCATTAATATATACTGTATCACTTGATGAAAAAGGTTTTCGAACTTTAAGTGAAAAAACAGTGTCATTATTAGCGGAATTAAATATAACTCTGTTATCAATATTCATCCATGAATTAGAATTGTTAGGTGATGATAACTGAACATATTTCATCGTAGTGTCCCATTTTACTGAAGAATTCTTACTTAAATGGAATCTTAATAATACATCAGTATCGAGGATTGGATTATAAGGGTCATCAGCTAACTGAAGACTGTCAATTTTGAAGGTGTTGTTTGGCACTAGATAGTAAGGATGTTCAAGTCCAATAGATGGAGCACTAATATATTTTGGAAAATCCTTATTTATAAATGGAGAATAATCTCTGTTTTTCAGAGAATATTGAAGCTTATATCCCTGGCCAGATTTCGGTTTTATAAAGTCCATAACTTTTAGACCATATATCATTAAGGAATCATTTGGAGCAAAGTCACTTGATAGTACAAAAACAGCGACTTTTCCTTCTTCTTCCCAGAGTAAATCAGAAATACGATTAGAGTCTGTGGCGGTACCCGTCAACAAAAGTGAATCCAGATTACATGCACTTGTATCAAACCTCATTGATACCGTATCAGGTATATGTATTCGAATATTATATTCATGAGGACTGCTGGAATGTTCAATATTTGACCAGATCGCGGTGTATTCTGGATCATTTTTAATCTTAATCGCATTTAAAAACGTACTATTTTGATTATAAACAAAAACCTGTACTGAATCACTTCTTATTTCTGGTGATGCCACATAATATTCATCTGCAATCGTATGTACTGTGAAATAATATTGATCATCCAACCCATTAAACGCTATATCAATTTTGGGAATTTGGGTTGATTTCAATTCATTTTGCCGATCTGATTTTTCATTCGCAGATTGAATAAAATAAATATTACTAAGTACAATTTGTTCACGGTTTTCAAGATCACGATCAAACATTATTTTTAGGTATTTTTTTGAATCACCAAAGATTTTTGTTTTAGTTTTAACTGTGTCAATAGTGAGATCATCAGTCATAGACGATGAAACCTTAATGCGAGATAAACTATCTGAACACCATTCAATGGTTAATTCATCAGAGATTCGTAACGTAATACCATCCGATTGGGTAATGCATGCTATGGAGTCTTCTTGAATAATTATTTTATGCAATGTGTCAATTGCTCCCGGTTCTAATATAAATACATCATCGTACACTGGTAGGACCTTTGGGTCACCTACTCTGATTTCATTTGATGTGATACGCTGTACCTGCCCGATAGTATTTAAAGTTAAGTTTAATTTTGATGGCGGTAATACCTCATTAAATTTTCTAAACAGTGAACCATGAATATCTATTGATCCATCAATGTTTAAAAACGAATTTCGAATTTCGTTTATTGGAATTCTTAGATGTTTTCCGTAGACCTTGTCGGAGAAGTTTTGATTATTAATATTCCATTCAAAATTTACTGAATCACTGATTGTAATTATCAACGTGTCAGTTGAAATATCTTCTATTTCTAGATAAGAGATTAATATTGTATCACTAATAATAATCTTCGTCGGTTCAATTCGTAAAGAAGTGTCTCCAATACTATAAGCAAATTCTCTGTTTAAATCAAAGTCAGGGTTAGAAAATATTAAACCTTTCTTTGTTGTATCAGTATAAGAATAATTATTATCTTCTTCATTTGCTGATATTGAAAACCTTGTCAAATTAAATACGTTATTAGAATTATTTAAATATATATTAGAAATACTAATTGAATCAGGATATTCAGCATGATTCAATATTTCATTATACGCAAGGGACAATCGAATTAGGTTAGTTGAATCAAAAATAGTATAAGTACTTTCTTGAAAAGAATTTGGAGTACCATCGATATAATAATCGAATTTTGCATTAGCAACATCAATTAATCCCATTGATCTGTTTTCTGGGAATTTTATTCTAAGTATAAGAGAATCATCAAGATATTCAAATAGATTTGCTCCTGACAAATCATACTTAAAAATTATAGTGGGTAGTAGCATACCAATAGATTCATTTATTCCTTGGTTATCGGTAATATTTGTAAAGTACAATTGATTTCGTGAAAGGTCAGGAATCAAATCACAGATTCCAATTAAACCGCCCTCATCATTTTTGGGAGCAAAATCATTATGATCAATAGAATGGTATTGATCATGGACGGAAAGTGATAATGTATCAAAATCGATCGGATCGTTAAAATTAATAAGTCTTAGTCCGGATAGAATTAAAGTATCACCTAAGTTTAGTGAACTATTCCAGTGTAACTGTATCGTTTTGCCACTATTTATATAGGAAATTGAATCCAATAAGTTTGATACTTGTGTATAAAATTTTAAATCACTAATGGAAACAGATTCATCAAATGTAAATCCTAAAGGTAATTGAATATTACAATTGAGATATGAATCAGTAATCGATACAGTGGAATCTTCAATATAGAATAAATCAGGTAGCGCTTCCTTATCATCGCCAACAAAATAAGTTCTGTTTTCGCTTAATACTATTTGTGGGTCACCGATTCGTAGTGAGTAGTCAGTGCTATCACTGTAAAAACTTTTTTGTTCAACAACATTCAATAATATTTTAGTACTATCACTAATTCCTGAGAAATTCTTAAGGTCAAAACTAAAACTAAGCGTATCTCCTGCAGATAAATCCCTATCAAAAAAGAGTTCAAGAGTTTTATTTAAATCCACAATTTTTACTGAATCAACATTTGATTGTGTGCTTAAATTAATGAAACTTGCTGAGTCGATAGTAGCATTAAAATCATCCAAATTAATTCTGAGATTATGCTTTGAAGTGATTGCTGCCTCAAGTGGATCCTCTTTGATTGTAATGATACCGATTGATCGCGGATTGGGATCTTCCTTTCTATAGACATGATCATGGTCCAAATGTATCTTTGGATTCCCTATGCGGATTGTATTTTTTGTTGTATTAATTGGGTGATTACGATCTGAGAATGAAAGACTGACTATATCACGCTTCATTGGATATTTAATATTTTTTATCTTAATTCCACTCAATTGAACTGAATCGGGAATTACTGAGTATATTAAATTCAAACAGCCGCTAGTCGAATCATATAAAGTGTAGTCTGGTGGATTAGGTGTAATTAAAACTTCATTAGGAAAAATATCCGATATATCTTCCAAATCTTTGGGAAAATAAATCTTTATTGTGTCAATATCCAATTGTCCTAATTTACCATCTTTTTTTATTTTAATTGGAAACATAAAATCTTCCAGTTGTGATGTCACAAAAACGGAGTTCTCAGATAAGGAAATCTGTGGTTGACCTGACCGAAGACAATGTTGACTTTGGAATTGATGCTGATAATGGGGATATACTGTTTGGCTTCTGTTAACATACAGATCAAAGAATTCAAGGCTATCGTAATAAACAGAATTACTTGCATAACCAAGATTTCGTATGGTAATTCCTGAATTAATAGTATCAGATAAAATAATAGTTAAACTACTATCATTACTTGATTCAATATTGGCATTCCCAATTAAATTAATATTATTTGTATCAATCCATCCTGCACCTGCATGAAGAACAATTTTAAGAGTATCTCCAGCATGCAAAAATGTATCTGAAGGACCATCAGTGATTCTTATTTCAGGTATTGGACGTGAGATATCATTTATTGCAAAATTTTTATTACCTGAAATATTGACATTAGGCTGTCCGATTTTTATCTCTTTTGGATCGTGAATATGCCATCTCTTAGTCCAATTATTATTTCCACCTGCAAGGAAAGAGTAATTAAAATGGATAGTTGTATCTGTAGCAGTAGTATCATTAAAATCTGAAATAAAAAGATTTTTAATAGTGATTGTATCCAATATACTGTAACCAGAAAGATCATCGGGTGCTAGAGTTATTTCAAGAATATTTGAATTAGAATTACTCTCTATCACTTCAATTGTAGATTCTAATCTTACATCATTTATTAAAACAGAGATTTTATTTTGGTCCTCCCATTTTAATGATGAATCACCATCATTAATATATGGCAATTTAATATATATCGAATTTGCGAAAGTACCTAAGGACGGAGATTTTCCATTCTCAGTAATTCTAATGTCTTTTGTAATAGATGTAGTGTTATGAAATATGAATTTATTATCTTCTAGAGATGTAATGGTACAATGACTTACTTGTATCGAATCAATCGATTGGCTATTGTATTCTTGAACTCGATTTCCATCCTTACCTGTAATATCTAACAGCAGCGGCAAAGGATATGACAAATCGGTCACATTGAAATCTATATTTGATAATTGTACGCTATTTGTAAAATCTTCATTAAGAACAAATACACAATTCTTTTTATCACTTTTTGTAGAATCAATATTTATAGTTGAGGGGTAAGAAGCCCATTTAACTCCCAATGCATCAGGTATCCGGATAAAAACCGAATCCCCTTCCTTGAGAAAATCCTGATTACCTCCCTCAAATAATCTCATTGAAACTGAATTCCATAATGAATCCGGGGTAAAGATAAAATGTGGTTCAATTTCAAATTCCAAATACGGCTTCCCTATCATAATCCTCTTTTTATCATTAACAGACTGTTTTTGGATTGTTAAATATGGAATACCGTTTTCCTGAGTATTTTTTAAGGTAATTTCAAACCATTTTATCTTCAAAGTATCGGTTTCAGCCCAATCACGATCCAATTGAAATTCGACGGTCTTTAATGAATTATTGATAATGATGTTAATGCCTGTTTTTATCAATCCTTCGTTTGATGTAAAATCGACATTATGAATACTATCAACAACGTTATCAGGAAATGTGATTTTAATTGTATCATCATTAATAAAATATCCACCCAATTGACCATTAATAATATTCATTGGATATAAATATCGGTGACTATCTGAATATATAAATTTATGGTCTCTGCTTGAGGCAATGGAAGGATTGCCAACCCGAACTCCATAGATATCCGCCAGCGGAAAAGCACTATTGTATCCAACACCA
>JAFGOZ010000185.1 GCA_016926235.1 Bacteroidales bacterium
AAATTATAAAGTGGAATAGTGCATTTGATATGAGATATGAACTATTTAATCGTTTAAATACAGGTGGTTCAGAACTTACAGACCAAGAAATCCGAAATGCTATCTTTCGTGGAGTTTCAAAGGATTTTAATAGTTTTCTACGGAAATGTGCTGAGAACCCAGATTTCCTGAATTTAATTCAGCCAACTGAGAGACAATTGGAACAGCTTTATATGGATGAATTGGTTCTAAGATTTTGTTCATTAACTGATTTTAAAGAAGAATTATCAGAGAATATTTCCCAACATATGACTACTTATATGAAGAATGCTGTTAGTGATTTGGAAAAAGTTCCAAATTTGGAAAAGTCATTTAACGAAACGATTAAAATTTTATCTCCAATTGGGAAAGATGTGTTTAGGGGGTCAAACAATGTTTTTTCTACAAGTCTATTTGACTGTGTAATGGTAGGAATAACCAAATATATTGACAGATACAAAAAAGAAAGAACAGACCAGATTATTAGTAAAATAGATGAGCTTAAAAAGTCTGATTCCTTTAAAAAAGCTTCAGGTTCAGCATCAGCAAGTAAATCCAGAATATTAAAGAGAATTGAAGTAGCAGATGAAATTTTTGGAAATTAAACCATGGTAACATTTGTTGATGAAATATTAGCTGATATTGATTGGAGAATTTCTGAATTGGCAACAATTAAAAGTATTCCAATAAAATACAGTTTTAGGCCAGACCATAAGGAGGTTCATATTAAGTATTCAATTCCTGCAATTTATGCTATTTGGGAAGGATTTGTAAAGAATTGTTTTACAATCTACTCTAATCACTTAAATACTTTGGGTATCAAGAGAACTGAGATTTCAACAGCTTTACTTACGCATCAAATTGATTCAGAATGTGATTTTAATAATCCAAGAGTAAATTTTGACACGAAACAAAAATTAGTCGAACAGATTGACAATTTATTGACTGAAACTATTGCCATAAAGCCAAGCGTACCGACTGAATCAAACGTAAATTTGAAAGTATTAAACAAGATTTTGGAGAGATTCTGTATTTCAAAAATTAATGATTCTTATGACAGAGGTTTAAACAAACTTCTCCTATTTAGAAATAAAATAGCCCATGGAGAGAATTCAATTACTGTAAATATGACTCATGTAACTGAATTTGTATCATTGATTGAGAATTTAATGTTAGATATAACGATTAATATTGAATCTTGTGAAAGGACTAAAACATATAAAAAATAAAGCACAACGGCACAACAATGTTATATAAAATAGGCGTGATAGTAGTAAATTCAAGGACTGTTGCCCGCTTCAAAATTGTAATGGTTTGATAAGTTTGAAGCCCGCAATCGCCTACTTTGCATATACACAACGTTGTGTATAATGCCAGAAGACCTTGAGAATCCAATATTGATAAACCAATTTAAAATATACATAATGAAAAGAAATTTGATCTTAGTATCACTGATAGTCATAACTTTCATTTCTACTTGTAAAAATGAAAGTAAAAGTAAATCAGACACAAAAAAAATATTAGATAAAGAAATGAATGATTTGGAATTAATGAAGGTTAGTATTTTAACCGACAGTTGCGTAATTGATGATTATTCATACGAAAGTGTTCTAAAGTTTCATGAAAAAGGTTGCGTTGATGGAAGGTGGTCGATGAGAGTTGAAGCTGATTTGAATAATGATAGTATAAACGAAGTTATGCTGAAAACATTAAATTATTTTAGAGGCGCATTTTACGTATTATATACAAAAAAGGATTGTAGCTGGCAAATTGTATCCGATGTTGTTGCTGCAAATCATTTTGGGATTCAAATAAATGATGAAGTTAATTCCGGTTGGCATAATTTCTCGACTTTTGAAAGTCACACAGAATTGATTTGGGCATGGAGAAATGGAAAATATGAGAATATTGAAATAAGAGAAATAGAACACTAGAAAAACAAAATAATTTAAGCAACGAACCATATGAATTACATTTAAAAGAAAATAGAAAATAAGCACATACACACAATCGAGTAGATGGCCAGAGAGCTAGAAGCCCACAAGTGGACCTCCTCCTAACTACGCGTAGTATGCACTACGCTGCATCTAAATTAAATCCCCAACTCAGCGTAGTATGTCTGCATAAACAGCAAAACAATAAAAACAAATCACCATGTGTAATTTTCAGAACTACACCTTTTAATATAAATCCTCAGGCGCACTTCCAATAATTATCAGGATATAATTTCTGCCCATAGTATTAAACCAATTTAATTATTCCGGTTTATTGGTTAAAATATTTATTAAGGTATGGGTTACTTCTGGGCATATAAACAGGGTAATTGTGCCATCTTCTTTTATTTTTATAATTATTTAATATATTTTTAATAACTATTATATCTTTTTTTTATAATTATTATAATTATTTATTATACTTGTAATAAATATATTAATACACGATTAATACCATATTAAATGCCGGTACCCTATAAAATTGTCAGGCAGTGCCAACCCGGAATAAAAGGCGGCGGACAATGGAGATACTATGCCCGTGCCTGCAGTCGTAAGAAAATACCGCTTGAAACCTTATGCAAGGAAATTGCGAAACAGTCTACTCTTTCACCAGCCGATGTGGTGGCTGTTATTACCATGTTTACAAACATTGTTCCCGAAAAGTTGAAAGACGGTTACACGGTGGACCTGGGCAGCCTGGGATTATTTAGTCTGTCGATAAAAAGCCAGGGCCGGGAAACGCCTGAAAATGTAACATCGCACAGTATATCAGGAGTGCAGATTAATTTCAGGCCGGGTGTATATATGAAACAGGAGATTGCGGGAGTTGAGTTTGTAAAAGACAAATAATACAGAGAATACGCGTATTTCGTTTAAAACAATAAAGTATAAAACAGATTCTACCCCCCAACTCAGCGTAATTTGTAACTATGCTGCATATATAAACCCCATACGGCCTCTTCCAACTCAATTTTATGTATAATTTCCTGTTGTGCATAAAACTTATTTGACCTGAATACTGAAATTCTTATATTTGAATGAGATACATATTTGGAAACTGTATTTAAAATCCTTTTAAGTTGGGCGCAACCTAAAAGACGCTGCAAATGGACACAATTATGATTATTAAAATAGTGATTCTTCTTTTTGACAATTTTACTGCTCTTGATATTGTTGGGCCATATGAAGTTTTAAATAAACTTCCTAACTCACAGATTTATCTTACCGGACTTGAGAAAAGGGTGTATACGGATACATATGGCTTAAAAATACTGGCAGATTATTCTACAGAAAAGATTTCTCAGGCTGATATTCTGATGATACCAGGTGGATTCGGAGTTGATGCCTTATTAAGAAACACAGAATTACTGAATTGGATTCAAAAAATTGACAGTACAACACAATGGACTACTTCTGTTTGTTCCGGTTCTTTATTATTGGCACAAACCGGACTTTTAAACGGGAAAAACTGTACAACACATTGGAAACGAAAAGAACAATTGAGTAATTATAATGTAATAGTTAAGGACGAAAGATATGTTCAAGATGGAAAGTTTGTCACATCTGCAGGAGTATCTGCCGGGATTGATATGGCTTTATATTTGGTGAGTAAAATTGCAGGAGATCAGACAGCTAAAAAGATTCAACTTGCAATTGAGTATGATCCAAAACCTCCTTTTGACAGCGGATCACCAGAAAAAGCTCCAAAAGAAACACCCGCTCGTGAGGATTTGTAATCCTCACGTTAAATCTTAAAACAATGCGCTATACAAAAAAAGTGGGGCTTTCTGTTTTAATATAAGCATCAACCAGCAGGTTTAATGCTATAGTTTTTAAAAACAATTTGCCAATAAATATCTGTTGTAGAAAATAATTATGTGAGTGGTGCCACCCCCCCCCAACTCAGCGTAGTATGCACTACGCTGCATTTATAAATCCCCATACAGCTTCGCCCAACTCAATTTTATATCCAATTTCATGTTGTGTTTATAAGCGATTTGATCGGATTACTGAAATTCTTATATTTGAGTAAGATACTTATAAGGAAACTGATCATAAAATCCTTTTAGTTAGGCACACTGTCATTTCCGAAATTTTTAGTAAGAAAATAAACAGTTTAATAAGGAGGAATAATTATGGTATCAAAGACAGTTGATCAAAATGAATTTAAAGCTGCAAGCCCCAAATATTGGATTAGATCAATAATAGCATATCTCCTGATACCACTGGTTCTCTTGATAAGCGGATGGGACCCTGGTTGGTGGCAGGGTTGGTTTTATTCAGCGTTGATAGTTATAGCGGGTATAGGTCCACGTATGTGGGCAGAAAAAAAGCATCCGGGATTGCTGGCAGAACGAGGCAAATTGGGAAAAGATCAGAATGTGAAATCGTGGGATAAAGTGCTTGCTCCATTAATGGCCGTGAGTTTATCTTTCCTGTTAGTTATTGTGGCAGGACTAGATCACCACTTTGGGTGGTCACCAGTATTCCCGATATGGCTCAACATCCTGGGTTTCATCTTGATTGTACCTGGATACACCTTCGCCGGATGGGCTTTGGCAGAGAACCGCTTCTTCTCAACCATGGTGC
>JAFGOZ010000186.1 GCA_016926235.1 Bacteroidales bacterium
ATCTCCTGGAAGAGCATGCAAAAATTCGATATTTAAATTAAGAAGCCCTCCGAACTATCGTTCAGAAGGCTTTCGTAGGAGCGGGGGCAGGACTTGATTATTTAATTAATATATTGATTTACAATCTTCATTTTGTTACCACTATTTATCATTTATTCACTTTTGTTACCACCATATTGTTCTTTTTACCTTTATATATCGTACATTTGTGAACTAATTATACATATTACCTTTTTGTTACCACCATGAAAAAGCAAGATATCTATTATGACCCCAGATACCCTTCATCAAATGATGCATACGGCTATGCTGAAGGTAATGTCATCTATAAAGTCAGAAAAATGACCCGTAATCGAAAAAACAAGACGGGTAAGGTTAAAATTGAAATAGAAATTGAAAGATATCAATACGGGGGTACTGGTTCATATGAACGAAATCAAATAAGGATAGATACACAGCAATGGGTTGACCCAAAAAACTGGAATAACAAGACACAGAAACTTAGCCAGAAGGAACAGGATTATGAAGTAAAGTACAACAAGATAAATAAGACCTTTGCATCCGTACAGGCATATGTAGCAAGTAAAGGGCAGCAGGAAATTGACGATGCATATGGAGAGGGTGTTGACTTTAGCAAGGTAAGGGCATTGTTTCCAAATCGGAAGGAAAAGCGAAAAACCTTTTATGACTTGTTTCTGGACTTTAAGAATAATCAAACTGCAAGCAATAAAGTTTCTGAAAATACTGTCAAAAGGATTGGGACGGTTGTGAATTATATTAAATATTTTGATGAATACATAGGTAAAAAGACTTATATAGAGGACATTAACTTCACTTGGTCAGATTCATTTAATGTATGGATGGTGCAGAAGAAAAAATATAAGCCATCAACCATTGGCAGGAGTTATGAAATATTAAGGAATTGTTTAAGGTACTACTGGAAAAGAAAGGATGAATTGCAGTTACTTATGAATGATAAATTTGCTGATTCAGACTTTAGTTATGGAGGTAAGGCAGCAAATACTCCCCATTCGTTAAGCATTGAACAGAGAGAAATTCTTTTTAATCACAGATTTAACAAACCATATTTAGAAAAAGCCAGAAAAATGATGTGTATTCAAGCATATACGGGCTGTAGATACAGTGATATTAAGCTATTTACACCTGCAAATTTTAAGAAAAAGGGGTGGTTAGTATTTACTCCAAAAAAAACCAATACAGCTAAATATACTATAGTAGTAATACAACCGCTTCATCCAAATGCAGAGGCACTATTTAAAGAAGTCAATTATAATACAACTGAAGCCTATAGCACAACAAGCCAAAAGTACAATCCTTATATCGTTGAAGTGCTGGAAGCATTAAAAGAAAAATATCCAAAAGCAGAGTTCACTGAGGATTATACAAGCCACAATATGCGTGACACCTTTATCAGTATTTGTGTAAAATCTGGTGTAAATTATACCTCAATTTTAAAATGGGCAGGATTAAAAAAATATCAAACTCTTGACCACTATATAGACCTTGATGATGACTTTGAAAGACAGGAAATGATGAAAACAAAACTCAATACCTCACAGGAAAGTAATGTTTCTGATTAAACTTTTAACGCTTTAAATGAATATCCTTATACTCACAACAAAAGAAGTGTTTTATATCAAAATTTAGATTGAGTTTTTCCAGAATTTTTTCACGCCTTGATTCTAAGCAAGTCCAACTCTGCCCCAGAAAAAAAATATTTTCAAAAAAAATTGCCCCTTCGACTATTTTGAGGCAATCAGAATGCATTGGATTTCGCACTTTTTATTATAACTCCGTAATTTTCCAAAAAATTTTTGACTCCTTTAATTATCAAATGGTTAAAAACTTCTGGGAAAATTTTTTGAATTCTGAAGTATATTAGGTTCTAATGCAGACCAGAATTCCGACTTTTTCCTGAAAACAAATTCATGTTGCTGCAATGCTGGTGTAGCACCCTCGCTCCTAAAACACCCCCAATCCCACCCGTGGGGGGTTAGAAGGTATCATTACCCCCACCCCCCCCTTACTTTTTTATATTTCGCCATTTCCAAGTATTTATAGGAAAGATTACGATTATGAACTCTATCAGACTTCCCAAAACCATATCTGCCGAAAAAGATAAACCACAGAAATCCTTCCAATTCATCACGGCTTATATAATCCATGACCCCTGTGTAATCACTGATAACCAGATTCTAAAAGTCAATGGTAAATATGACTTGGTCGATTTTCTGGAAGATACAAAGATTCACTGGGTCGAAGTCAGATTCGTTAATGCCACTAAAATTAGCAATACACTAACAATTACGGTTATGCATTTGAAAACAAAAGAGATAATTCAAAGAAGTAAGCAAATCGATAAAGATGTCTGTGATTGGGTAATCACCAATATATTTCCACCAGACGAAGAAGTTGTAAACGATTATTGTTCAAATGGATAAAAGATATTTAAATACTGATGATGTTCTTGACCAACTCATTAAAAAAATGGAGAAAGCACCACAGGACTTCGAACATCTGAAGATTTTCCTGAAGTCTGATGATAGTAAAACATGCCCAATAAATGCAGAATTCCTGCTGGTCACACCAACCACGCTTAGCAAAGTCAAACTCCTTGATGTTAGTGTTGAATACCAATTTGTGATACTCAATATTCTTGATTGCCAAACCCAATTAACTGGGAATTTCCGAATAGATATCAACGATATCAAACCCCAGACATTTTTCGTTCGATGGAGTGATATCAAGCGTATGGTCATGTATGAAACCATTTCAGGAATCAACCGTGATGACCTGTTGGAATTTGAGTTCTGAAAATGCTAATAATCAGGTAGTAAAGTGAAACGTTTTTAATTAATATTCGTATATATATTTATATATTAACTGATTATGGGAAAATCACCGAGGATTTTAATCACGGAAATCTTCATGGCAAAGGCAGGAAAGAATGGCTGGGATAGATGCTTTCATGGAACTATTCGGAGAGAAACTGTTGATGGAAATCCAGTAGTTTACGGGAAAATTAAGGTTAATGATGGGTATATTTATGCCAAAGCCAGTTCGCAAGAAGATTTAGGAACTCAACTTGATGAAATGGTTTTTATGATACTCGATGGTGGATTACATTCAGATGAGGGAAAATTTCTATCATTTTCTAATCTGAAACACCCGCTTAATTAGATTACAAATAAGAACATCTGTTTTTTATCGCCTATAAATGTAATAAAGGTATATATCTAAATAACTAATAGGCAATAATTATGAGCTACAGAACTATTTTATTCATTTTTTACTTCACCTGATTCCCACTGCTTTTTATTATCTTCCTCCGTTTTCTTCCTGTTTGCTCTACTAATTAAAAAAGCTCCCAAAATGACAAATACTAACCCAGCAAATGATGCTTCATGTCCTTGAGATGCAGCCATTAGTGCTCCAAGTACTGAAAGTGCACCCACAACTATTAAAATTATTCCTGCTATTTTCATAGAATGATACTTATATAAAAATTATTGTTTTTTAGTTAGCATCTATAAATTCAACATCTTTCTTTTTCGAAAAAAGGATTATGATTAGTCCAATAATTGGTGAAAGAAACAGGCATAGGACAAAACTCCAACCATATCCAATTTTTCTGTCTTTACCGATTAGGGCAACTAATGCTGAAATTATGACAGCTACAATAAATACTACAAATTGTTCCATAATTTGAATTTTAGAAATTAATATTGAGTTTTTGTTTTGCTAATTCTTTTAATTCAATTAGCTTTTTGTAATTAGTTTTATTTTTAGAAATTTCTTGAGATAACTCTATGGCTACCTGATTTTTTTCGCTATCTTTTATAAACCTATCTGGATGGCATTTTACCTTTAATTCATCGTATAATGGTTTAACATGAAAAGAACTATTAATAATATTTTCAAAATCAATGACCTCGCCTTTGGCTTCTCTTTTAAATTTGGCTCGTGTGCTTTCTGGTTTTTTTTGAAATAATAATAGATAAAGAATTAATACTAATTCAATAATAGCAATCCACATCCAAATATTATGATAATTAAAAACATCATTATCAGAATTTGAAATAAATTGGTTTGTAATTTTAAGAGTGTCTGTCAATTCTGTAGTAATCATTGCTTAATTATTGAGGTAATGCAATATAATCTTTTAATTGCCAGCGTAAACCATAAATCCCTTGGTCACCATGTATCTCTAATGTGTCCCATCCTAATACAATTAATCTCCTGACCAATACATTGTCATTCAAAATAACTTCTCCTATTTGCTTAATCTCTTCCTTTGCTAATTGTCTTCCTGAAAAGGCTTGTATTCTGAATCCACTATTAAGCCAATTAGAGAATTGATGTCTATATGTGCGCTCACCTTTTGAAATCCTCGCCTTTAATAATGTTGGAGCATCTCCTACAATAAAGGCATTTTTAGCTGAATCATTAAAACTTCTTATTAATTGACCTCTCTCACTTCTGTCTCTAAACCAATCTATTATTCTATTCCAAGCATTTTCAAACATAAATTTATTTGGTTGAAAGATTCATTAATCCATGAACTAAACTTGCCATCGATTCAAGATTCATGTAATCTTTGTTTATTACTTTTATTCAAAATATCAAGATTCACTGCCTCATTTTGTTGCCCTTTATGGATAATTATTAATTTCATTTATCAGAATCAAAAGATATACTTAATTATAATACGAACAATCAAAACCTTCTCATAAAAAAATAAGGAATTCATACAATCACTTAGGAAAGATAAAAGAATCAAATGCCCTGAAAAAAACGGGTTGCATTTTATTCAAATTATTTATATCGCAAGTTCCAGTTAGTGTATAGTTGTATCCTTTATAATAAAAGAAGTAATTCGTATAATAAAGAGTATAATTCTTTACTAAGTCCTTCGATGTGTAATGCAAAAACATCCCTTTCTTATTATCAACATATACAATTCCTTTCTTTATGACTTTTACATTTGGTAATTGCAGGTTGTTTTCCCATGTACTTGTAGGTATGCTTAACAAATCATCAACTGTTACTTTTTCTTCATGAGGCATAAGTTTCTTTACAATAACTATTATTGAATTTCCAATTGAGTCTCCAACCTTAAAATCAACATTTCTCCCAGTTGCTTCTCTTGGTGAAAAAATAGTCTGATATTCAATTGAATATCCCCATTTGCTACTTACATAAATCTTATAGCTTTTAGGTTGAGCAAGGACAGATTGACTCAGTGTCAATAAAAAAACAATCGAAATGATTCTCATATTTTAATTATTACAGTATTTTGAAATATATTCATATGCTTCTGATTTCCCTAATTCTCCTGCTTTGCTCCAATTTATGCAAGCTGCTTCTTTATTCCCAAGTCTATAAAAAGACCTTCCCTTTAAAAAATATGCATTACTTATGGCTGGATTTAACTTTATTGCCATATCGGCATCTTCTATACAGCCTTTATAGTCATTTAGATTGAACCGTATTTCTGCCCTGCTGTCATATGCAACATAATTAGTCTTGTCTAATTCAATAGCCTTATTCACATCTACTAATGCCTCTTTGTATTTCTTTAAGTTAAATTTTGCCCAGCCTAAATTATTATATGCCATCGAAAATGTTGGGTCTATCTCAATCGCTTTTGTATAATCGCTGATAGCACCATACTCATCCTTCAAACCAGATTTTGCAGAACCTCTATTATAGTATCCAATTGCCGAAGATGGTTCTAATTGTATTTGTTTATTAAAATCGCTTAGTGAACCCATAAAATCATTCTGATAATACTTTGCCCATCCTCTTTGTTGGTATCCATTGGGGTCATTAGGTGACATTTCAATGTATTTTGAAAGGTCTGTAATAGCAGCAGAATGATTATTTAATTGGGCATAAGCATATCCTCTGTATAGATATCCCCCCTCAAAGTCAGGTGATAATTGTATTACAGTTGAAAAATTCTGAACAGCATTTGCAAATTCTTTATTTTTTACATTTTCAATCCCTGCTTCCCAATATTTAGCTGGATTATTTGCCTCTTTAACTCTTGCATTGTATTTATCGATTTCTTCCTTAATTCCTAACTCTACTGCTCTAATCTGATTGCTCATTACTGATAAATCTTTTCCATCAAAAGAACGAAGTTGTTTATAATATGAATCCATTGAAGATATAAACTGATTTTCGTTAGTTTGTGATTTCAATTCATAAATCCAGTCTATTAGGGCATCAATGTAGTTTTTGTTTTGGTCATATGCAGCTTGTTTATCATTTAAAACCTTCAACATTAGATTGAAATCTGGGGATACATAAGTTTGTGGCGTATATTGTGGCGTATACGCAGGTGTGGATGGTTGATAATATCTATTGATTTGTGCAATAGACATAATACCACTAAAATAAAGTAAAACTAAAAATGTTATTTTTTTCATCGGAGTAGTTTCATAAATGAAAAATTACATTAATTATATACAATTAGTTATTAATTAGCATATTAGAATTTAAATGAGTTAAAGACCTTCATAAATAAAGGTTCATACGTTTGGAACTGTGTTGCTTTAGTTGTAGCAGTAAAAACATATGCATAATTTCCTTTATATGTGTATATTTCTAATGCTTTTGTGTTGTTAGAAGTATTGATATAATGAGTTAAAAATGCTTTTTCACCAGAGAGATATGTTTTTTCAGCCTTGCTTACTTTGGTGTTTGGTGAGTACTGAGCGAATTCTTTATCAAACATTTCTTTCGAATAATCGTGGGCAGTTATACTATATTCTTCTGGTCTCCTTGGAGTAACATTTATTAGAATACTTGTTCCGTCACTATTTATTAGCTTTAAATCAATATTTTTCCCAGTTGCTGAAGTTTGATTGAAACCTTTCGGAATCGTTACTGTATATCCATACTTGGTACTTTTAAAAACATTATTTGTTGGTGATTGACAATTGGCTATACTGTCAAAACTGACGAACAATATAATAGTTAATATCCGTAATGTATTCATAATAAATAATTTAAATGAGTATAGTTGACAATTAAGTAGTATTGATAGAATCGAAGTATAAAACTACAAAATTTTTAATAACCAACTATTTATTCGCTGGTAGATTCATATAAGAAAATTAGTATTTTTACTTTAAATCGATAATTTAAACTCATATTTACATGGAACCGAGGAATATGATTTTACCAACCATGAATTCCGAAGAATTAGTCCGAGAAATCATGAAGGACTATCCTGTGGTTTTGCGAAAGGGTGAGTATGCTTTGCTTGAATTAAGGAGACCAGCAATTAAATCCAGAAACAAGCACGTCCAGAGGTTTTATGATTATATGTCGAAGAACAATAACAACTGGATTATTATGTGCGATTATTATGTGAAAGACCCCACATGGGTTGTTTTGGCACATTATGTTGATAAATACGGATTACAAGCATATATGGTGGATGCCAACCAGAAAACACTGACCCATTATTCAGGACATTTCCTTGAACGGTTTAACGAGCGGTTCTTGCATCAACCAGAGTTGTCCAAAGCGGAGATACTCAAAAGGTATTTGTCAAAAAACGCTTCTGCATATATCGAATGGCTTCCCGATACCGAAGAACGTCAAAAACCTTTTTTTGGCAGGTCAAGAGAAGGAATAGTATTGGGGAATGTTGAAAACCTTAATTCTTATGATATTGTTCATGTTAGAACTTTCATTTCTAATGACATGATACACGAGGGTCAACAGGAAAGATTTGATGCCACGGGTGAACTTTACAAACATTACTGGGATGAGGTTTATAGGAAGAGGAATCAAAGTGCGTTTGATAAATAACTGTTCCCAAATAGGTTTTTCAATGACTTTATAATCAGACCCCCAGTTTTAAAGTCTGGTATATAATTTGTTGATTTAGAATCTATTCCTTTGTAATAACTTCACTGCTCCCTTTTATTGAAAACTATACACAAGATGATATACTGATAATCAGGGAATTCTTATTCAAATTAAAGGCAATTGAATCGGAATGCTATAAAATGAAAAAACTTTCTACCATACCCATCACTTAATTATGGAAAAAATATTGGATTCTTTATCAAACAGAGAATTAGCAACCATCATATGGTTACTAATTTTTCTTTCCATCGCTCTAATGCAAAAATCTATTAGGAAATCCATCGGCTCAGTCTTAACAGCATTCTTTGATAAGAAAATATTGACAATAATTCTAACTGCACTTATATATTCTTCTGCTGTTATTTTTATTCTTTACAAACTTAAACTATGGCAACTATCGTTTCTAAAAGATTCTTTCTACTGGTATTCTATGACAGCTTTAGTAATTCTCTTTAATCTAAATGATACCTCGAAGAATAAAAACTACTTTAAAGACATTCTTTTACAGAACATCCGATTTATGGTTATTATTGAGTTCATTGTCAACATATTTAGTTTCAGTCTCTGGATAGAATTAATTTTCATTCCTATATTCATATTAATTTCTATTATTTCTGCATATGGGGAATCATATCCTGAATATAAGAAAGTGGGGGAAATAGGTTCAGCAATATTATCGGTTATTGGACTTACGTTATTCATTCTTTCAATTACTGAGATTATTAAATCCTTTGAAAACTATGCTAATGCTGAAGAATTGAAAATATTCCTTTTCCCAATAATTCTTAGCATAACATTTATACCCTTTGCATATATGACCGCAATCTACATGGAATACGAAATACTTTTTGCAAGAATGAAGATTTTCCATTTAGACAAGAATTTATTGCGATTCACTAAACGCAGGCTATTTTTAAGAAAAGGAATCAGACTTTGGAAGATAAAATCGATGACACCAATTATTATTAAGGAGTTCTATTCGGGTATCTCTAAGGATGAAATTAAGACGGTTATTAGATAAACGGAAACTATTAAGGAAATCCCAATCCTGAACCTTGGGTTTCTATGGATTAAAGGGAATAAATGTTCTGAACTACGTATCGAACGAAAATAGGTTTCAAGAATTGTAACATTTTTGCTTGTTTTTCGTATATACATACATCGCAACAGCGAAACAATCAGCAAGTTCCAGACAGATTTATCGGATTTTAAAACTATGGGTATAAACCTTAATGGGATAGTTGCGTGCCAACAGAATCAGTAATCAATAAAATCAAAAAATATGAAAAAAGTCGGAACAAAAAACATTGAAAACTTGATTGAAGCGAAAAGAATCGAGAACATCAAAAATGAAAGAAAAGACCTATCGGTTGAGGAGATAAGAAACAGCAGAAAAATTGTGTTTCAAACGCCAAGTATAAAGATAGATTTCAGCAACAGAATAGTTGAAAAAGATAAAGAAGGGAATACCGTAATAACATATAAATTAGAAATATTGGGTACGCCTGATTTACTCGAATATCATGATGACTTCGAAGGGAAATTGAGTTCAACGGTGTTTAAAGCCAATTTCACCGACACTGAACTAATACTTACATCAAAAAAATATGCCGAGGAACAAATCCGTAACTGGGGTTTTCAGAATAGGGTAGAAAATAAAGCAATAGAGATGGTGATTAGAATTCTCGCAACTCTTAATAGTGTTCAAGCCAGCCTTCTCAGGTTTAACATGAGGTATTAATAATAGTTACATATGCAATTTGGTTGGGGTTGCCAGAAACGGCAACCTCTTTTTTTAGTTTCAGAAACAATTCCATAGAAAGAAGGATGCACTCTTTTTTCCCAGAACGCTATCCCTCAATATTGACATATAACCTGACTTGAAACGTCAGATAATCCGCAGTAAGCTCCACACGCCACTAAGGATTGCCTATAAAACAATATGTAACTATCTCGCATTTATTTGCTTTACCTTTTGAACTGTTTTACTACTACACTCAGTGATAGCAGCAATTTCCCTAACTGTTCTACCCTTTTCGAGTAACTTAATTATTTGCTGTGTTTTAGGTTTTTCCATAAACTTTTTGTCTGATTCAGTACTATTGCACGGACGTCCGAGTCGACCACCGTTAGCGACATAGACAAGACGACCTGTGGCAGTCCTCTCACGAATATTCTCCAATTCAAGAGCATATAGACTTGACATAGTGGCACTTAGCAGACCCCATATCGGATTTTTCTTCCCCTGTGGTCTTGATTGTATGCCAAGATTCCTAACCACAACATTCACTTCTTTTGTTTCCAGCCATTCTAAAGTCTGGATGCAATCCCCTATTGTCCTGCC
>JAFGOZ010000187.1 GCA_016926235.1 Bacteroidales bacterium
AATCACTGGACAAGCCCTTGAGTCAATTATGTTGATTCTTACTTTTTGAGTGATAACAGGATCAATCTGGACTATTCGTTTATATCCAATTGTTGTTCCGGTGGCAATCTTTTTCCGGATTCTGTTTTGCAGAACTTCGATATTGAACGATTTTACCCGGTGGCCCAATTTGATAAATTTCAGGATGACGATATATTTAATAATGTGTTCAAGACTAAGTTTGATTTCACTTGAATCATTCTTTACACCACCATCTGTAGTCCAATATGTATTTTTATCTCTGTCAGCAACGTTAGGTGTTGTAAACAATCTTGATTTTTGACGATAATTATTTGCTGTTAATCTTGAGGATAAGGTTATATAAAATTTATTTATACCTCTTAATTTTCCTTCCAAATCAGATAAACTTATACACTTACCCAATCGGGATTATCTGTCTTGAATATTTATAACAGTTAGAATACTATATATGTAACTCAGATGGTAAAATTTAATAACCAGGATTCTGATCTTCACTTGGATTAATAGCCTTGTTGTAATTTGTTTCAATTACTGGAATGGGCCATAATAGATGTTTTTCAGCGACATCTATCTCTTTAGCAACTTTTATGTACTCTTTCACCTTACCTGTACGTTTTAAATCAAGCCATCGTTTACCTTCTCCAATTGTTTCATAACCTCTTTCTCTGATAACTAGATCAGTAAAAGACTGTTTATCGTAATCAGAAATATCGAAATCGACCGGAGAAGGTTGCAATGAATTAAAGCCGAATGCTCTACGGTGTACCATGTTAAGTTTTTCCATTCCATCGGTAGTCGGTGACCCTGCGACTTGACAAGAAGCTTCTGCATATAACAACAATAGATCAGTATAACGATACATGGGGAAATCATTCCCGGGATAAGAAGATCCAGGAGAAGAAAACTTTTTGATCAACATTGTGTTTGAACCTAGTCCAAAATCCCATAAATACAAGTTGTATATTTTCCTTAAATCATTGTCGTCCCAGTTTGTATAGAAAGAATAGTCATTGAAAGTGTAGACTGCCATATAACCAAAGAGTCCAGTGTAAGGAGTATTTACCCCATGAAAATATTGTACTTGAGTCCAATATGATTGTTCAGAATACTTTAAATAAAAAATTTCTTCTGAAGATGATACCACCCCAGCTCCAAAAATATTTTCAAAATCATCGGATATAGATACTTCAACAAGAGAATACTTTCCTGATTGGATTACTTCAAGTGCTTTTTCACTGGCTTCGACGTGCATCCCTTGATAAAAGTAAACATCGGCCAATACTGTTTTAGCTGCCCACTTGGATGCCCTACCACCAATTGGAGCGTTGTCAGGAAGATTATTTTCGGCAAAATTAAGATCACTAATAATTAATTGATATACTTCTGTGATTGTGCTTCTTGGAACATCAATTTCATCCATGTTTTCTTCCGTATGAAGGGGTACGCCTCCCCAATTACGGACCAAATAAAAATAGACCAATGCACGCAAAAATTTAGCTTCTGCAATGAATATATTTTTATTCTCTTCACTTATTTTTCCGCCATTTGGCACATTTTTAATGACAAGATTTGCATTACGTATGCTCAAATAAAAATCCTTCCATGCGTTGCCAGCCCTTGTTATATTTGTGCTAATAAGACCTTGGTAATCACTTATAGAGGCAAAGCTTCCCCTGCCCACAAAATAATCAGAATGTGCTTCCTGCATTGTAATATATACTCCACGAAATAAATTTATTTCTCTTAATGGTGCAATTATTGCCCCTATTGCAGATTCTACCTCAGAATTGGTCCTATAAAAAGTTTCTACTGCAATCAATTTTGGTTTTTCAACAAGTACATCCTCACAGGAAAAAAGGAGTATAGTAGTTAAAATTAATAATATTTTTTTCATTTTTTTCTTTTTTAAATTGGTTTAGAATCCGACCCTTATTCCAAAAGTTATGGTCTTGGCTGTCGGATAGGAGTAAAAGTCAATACCCTGTGATATGGCATTCGGGCCTCCCTTAGAATTTACTTCAGGATCCCATCCAGAATACTTTGTAATAGTAAATAAGTTTTGACCACTTGCATAAACTTGTGCTTCCCTAATCCAATCAATGTGCCACTTTTGTAACGGGAAGTTATAACCTAACTCTATATTCCGTAACCTTAAAAACGAACCGTCTTCTACTAAACGATCAGAAAAATTCATAGATTGCTTTCGAGTGGCCTTTGGATACTTGGCATTTGTATTGGTTGTAGTCCAATGGTCATAAAAGACCTCTTTCAAGAGATTAGCTCCATATCCATACACAAGAGAGCTATTGACGGAACTAATATTTGATATGTCATTACCCTGAGAACCCTGCAAAAATACAATCAATTCAAAATTATTAAAAGACATACTCGAATTTAGACCGTAAATAAAATCAGGATTAGGATTACCAATAATCCTTTTGTCCTCTTGGTTGATTAATCCATCGTCGTTGGTATCTTTATATTTTATGTTTCCTACTTCATCATATCCATCTTCCATATATCCGTAGAAGACAAACATTTCTTCACCCTCTCTTAACAGGTTCATATTATCAGCAAACACAAGCATATCTACATAGCCTCCTAATATATCTTGACCACCATAAAGCTTGATTACTTTGGATTTGTTAAATGAAATGTTTCCATCAACATCCCATCTAAACTTCCCATTTAGTATATTGGCATTAACTGAAAGTTCTAAACCCTGATTACGAACTTCTCCTACGTTTTGTATAGTATTAAGAAATCCTGACGAGGCGGGTAATTGAACATTATTAAGTAAATCATATGTATTTTTAATATAATAGTCCGCGGTTAATCTGATACGATTCATCAAAATTGCCACATCTACACCAATATCAGTTTGGTTCATTCTTTCCCATTTTAGCTTACCTGGTTGAGTAGTGCTTGGGGAAAAAGTTACAAATAAGTCATCTCCAAATACTGTTTCCCCAGCATATAAGTTGTTAAGCGTGGCATAAGCATTTATTGCCTGGCTGCCGGTTATGCCCCAACTTGCCCTCAATTTCAAATCAGTTAAAAATGAAACATCTTTTAAAAAATCTTCTTCTTTAAGCTTCCAAGCAAAGGCCCCAGAAGGGAAAATGCCCCATTTTTCACCTTTACTGTATTTGGATGAGCCATCGGAACGAAAACTAACAGTAAACAGGTAACGGTTGTTGAAACTATAATTAATTCTACCTAAGTAAGAAATTAATACTGAATTTGAGTAACTCGAACCTGGCGTGCCAGGAAGGCTCGCTCCACTGAGATTATATGTTTCTGGTACGTCACTCAAGAAACCTCTTCCTGAACCCCTTAATGAAGTAGTAAGGAAATCCTGATAAGTAAAACCGACAACTGTAGATATATTATGCTTTTCATTGATAGTTTTAATATAACTTATTGTATTTTCATTAAGGAAACTTGTGAATTGAGTTGAAGAAACACTTGCAATTCCCTGTGTATTAATAAAGTTAGTTGTCATATAATTATCAGACCTGTCGTCAATATTCTCTATCCCACCATAAATTTTTAATGTTAGTCCTTTGATAGGTTTAAATAAGAGAGATGCATTGGCTAAAACATTATTAGCTTTTATACTATTTTTCATCTCGTTTATATAATTTAAGGGGTTTACTAGTGCTTCCGAAAGAAAAGGATAGGCTAAATGAAGTATCCGAAGCGAACCATCTTCATTGTAAGGTGTGAGCGTTGGTGGAGCTAGCAGAGATCCGCCAATAAGAGAACTACCATGCATTCCCCCCTCCGAATTCTTTTGTAAGGTAATGTTTCGGGATAATGTTGCTGAGTAGTTTACAGAAAACATTTTGCTAATATCATTGTTAATATTTGCTCTAATTGAATATCGTTTATAATCACTCCCTTTTATGATCCCCTGTTGGTCAAATAAACTTCCTGAAATTGAGAATTGCGTTTTTTCGTTTCCTCCGCTAACCGTCAGGTAATGATTCTGAATAGGAGATGTTCCAAAAACTAAATCCTGCCAGTCAAATCCTTGGGTAAAGTTGTTTATCTGGTCTTGCGTAAAATAAGCACCTTGCC
>JAFGOZ010000188.1 GCA_016926235.1 Bacteroidales bacterium
AATCTCCTAAATTTAGTGTTGATAATATACTAAATTTCTTGATTATACTCTCATATTAAATGGTACATATTTCGGGGAGCATTCCACAATATGCGGCATCCAGCAATTTCTTGTACATTTACAAACTTTGTCTCGTACCTGCATAGCCTGCTTGCTATTCCATATATTATCGAAATCAGATTCCTTCAAGTCGCCCATAATCCACGGCTCCTGAGAACCATTACAAGCCAAAACCTTTCCGTAAGGATCCAGAAAGAAGCTATCATTTGCTACGCCGCAATCGAAAGGGCGGCTCTCACCTGACAGGTTATTTAACATCCCATAATTAAGATAAGCCCTGAACCAGTCTTTGATTCTTAATTTAAGATTCTTCCTTTTCGAGCTAAGCATTGCTTTTATTAAATTATCAATCTCTTTTATGACGTCCTCAATGTTCTCTGGGGTATTGTCGTATTTACAGAAATAGAAGGAGTTATGTTTAATAGTCGTAACGAATTCCAAATCCCTGCTTACCGATAAATAATATAAATCCAGCAGGTCATTAAGATTGCTGTTTGACACTACCGTTGAAAATCCAACATCTTTGACACCAAGTTCCTTTAGTCTTAATGCACTTGTTAAGGCATGGTCAAAGCCGTCCTCTATCCCACGGATTTTGTCATTAACTTCGGCCAGGCCGTCGAGGCTGATTCTTACCATTATCTCGGGGAATTTCTTTGCAATATTAATGATCTTGTCTGTGTAATAGCCGTTGGTTATTATTAATACCTTTGAAGTTTTCTTATATGCAGCAGCAATGATATCTTCGATATCTTCTCTCATCATCGGCTCACCACCGGTAATTTTCAACTGTCGCAGTCCTGCAGGCAGCTTATCGATTATTTCAGGAGTAATTTCATCTTCGACATGACTTGGATTTTGCCAGATATTACACATTTGGCAATGTGCATTGCATCGATATGTTGTAATTACAGAGCATTCCATTAATTTACAGTCTTGTCAATTGTTCTCTTAAGTTTAGTTTTCAATCAGCCGTTGCAAAACAACTTATTAGTGGCGTCAATTCGAGTTGATACATTTCATATCAATAGAACTACTAAATTAAACACCAACATTTAATATTATCGACCGTTTACAATGCTAAAATGACTATATTTATACAGTTTATGCCATATTCCAGCCAATTGCGTGTCACTTTCAATATATTGCTGTCCGATAAAAGGAGTATTCGTAAACTCTTCCTATGTCCCCAGGAATAATCTTGACTAAACTGCTCTTCTATATTAAATATCTGTTGTGGAAAACCAGTAAAAACGGCCGTATGAATATTGGATAGTCGAACAATTTGACTAATATAATATTGCTGGGCTTAGCATATAATAAGAGGATCGCCTTCAAATTCCTGCGGCTGTTTTTTATATTTCGAGCTGAACCGCAGATAGACGCTGATTAACGCAGATTAAAAGAGGCTTGTCCGCCGCAGGCGGAATGTTGAATGAGAATGTTGGAAAGGGGATTTTACTTGTAACCGCAGATGTACGCAGATTATCGCAGATATTAAACGAGGTATGAGATACGAGGGACGAATTAAATACAAAATGAATCTATATAGAAAAAGAGATGTATTACTATATAGCTATCACATATTCCTTTTATAATAACCAATGTTATAGATTAATGTTTTTTGTTAAATAGTTTGATTATAGCTTTAAAGTGCGATATTTTCACTATTGAGCACAATTATTAAAAATGTTATAAAAGACTCGATTGATGTTTGAAGAGTTAAAGGATATTGATAATGGAATATAATAATGACGACTGCTCAAGCAATAGAAAATATTAAAGATGCAGGTATGTTTGAAATTCTTGCAACTCGTGTACTTAGAATTATTGATAAAGACTGCCAACAAATAGAACACCTTGGTGTTAATGCAGATGGAAAAACAAGAGGAAATCCAATTGACTGCTTTTGTCAGGTTCCTGAAACTAATCCCCCACGATTTGTTATAGCAGAATTTAATACAGAAGATAATAAAACCTTAAAAGCTAAATGGCTACGTAACAATGATAATTCTAAAGATGGTGATTTAATTAAGGCAAGTCGTAGAGCAAAAGAGATTCTTAAAACAAATCCACAAGCAACATTTATAGTTTATTTATGTACTAATAAACAACCTAACGACAGACTAATAACAGAAGTTATTAATAAAGGAAATGATCTTGGCTTGGAAGTAAAATTTCTAACACAATCAAAACTTAGAGACTTTCTTGATGTTAATCCTGATGGACAATGGTTACGCAAAGAACATTTAGGGATTAATGCAGATAGAGTATCATTGCCTTTATTGCAAGAACTGTCTGAGAAAAGTAAACAACAATATGAAAAAGAATTTTTAATAACTCACCCAGACAATTTTATCTCCACTTCTTCTGAACGAGATATAATAAGCCAACTTAAATCATCTCAGTCACTTTATGTTGTCACAGGACCATCTGGTTCTGGCAAAAGCGTATCATGTTTTCAGGTATTAAATAATCATTTAAAAAATGGTGGAATTGGCTTATGGATACCTGGAGATATAGCTGTAAAATCAAATTCAATCGAAGAAGCAATAAATTATACTTTGAAATCTCTTTATCCCACTATTGAATCAAAGGCTGCTGAAGCGACACTACGTATTTGTGATTCTTCAATACGCTTAATTATTATTATCGATGACATTAATAAGAATGCGACTCCACATGAAATACTTAAAAAAATAGCGACATGGGCTCAGCCATCTACGAATAAAGATAAAGAAACTGGAAATAAATATTTTTCACCTTATAAGGTTATAGTACCTGCTTGGGATATTTACTGGACACCACATGATACTCAATTCCGATCAGTTGAATGGCTATTGAGAATTCCAATTAAAAAGATGAATGATTTTGAGGCTATAGAATGCTTATCTACTGCACTTGGGTCCAAGGCATTTAATTTTACAAAAGCTGAGACTCGAAAAATAGTAAAAGAATTAGAATATGATCCAATATTAATAGCACTATATTCTATTTTAACAAAAGATAGTAATGAGTACGAACAGCAAATATCACCTCATAATGTTATAAATCGTTTCGTAACGGATGCAGAAGCCGAATTAGCTCAATCATCAGACCATCTCCAGGGAGAATACGATCAGGTTTTATTGCTATTAGCTGAAAGCATTCTTAAACAACGAGACCTCTTTCCACAATGGCATAATGTGCAAAAATGGATTCCAAATGATAAATTACAAGCATTAAGAGAATTAGTTAAAGTTGAAAAAATCTGTCGCTTAAAAAAGATGAGTGATGATGGACATTTCGAGTTTCGACATGACCGTATCCTTGAGCATTTTCTTGTACGTGCAATAAAACCGATGTTAGATGATGCAGAGACTAATGCTGAAGTACTTTCTGATCCATTTTATGCTTCATTTGTTGGGCATGCTGTTGCCATAAGTCAACCGTCAGATAAATTACTACAATGGCTTCGACAGTATGCACCACTTGCAATTATTTCAGCTATTCATTTTCTGGCTAATACTCCTGAATATTACAAAGATCGCATTGTTATAACAGCAAAAACATGGTTAGAGTTAGCATCTAAAGATATAAATACTCCTTCTTCTTTACTTTTTGCTGCATTTAGAGTTCTTGAAAATACTGACTCGACTTATGTTCTTGATATTACACAACCTCTTGCAATGAGTCGTAAAGTTGCCTTAGCAAGATTAGCGAATGGAGATGCTGCGGCTGGAGCAATAGAATTTTCTGATACACAATGGTTTTCTCCAGCAACAACCGATTACAGATTGGATGAAATATTAAATCGCGCTCTTTGTCGGCACAAACAGCAACTTATTAATGATTGTAAGGCTATTCTTCAAAATTCACAGATTAAAGAAGCCGATGTCCGTGGTACTCTTGTATTGGCAGGCTTCATTGCTGAAAATTCATTGGCATCATCTATTCAAATAGCATGGAATACGATGAATAATAAAAAGAGTATTTTACTGTATGCTTTATGGGCTGGTTTACGTTGTTATGATAAAGAAAACGGTATTATTGATAATATGTTTACTGTTTTTGCAGACCTTCCTGATAATGATATGGAAGGGAAATTATCAGAGCAAATGTATATTGCGCAGGAACTTAAATTTGCTATTCAAAAAGGAATATCTCAACAAGCATTAAATTATTTGGTAACAAAAGCAAAAACTGATAGGTCTTTACGATGGCCAATTACCTTCATGTTGGAACATGTTGACAGTCCAGTAGTATTAAAGTTCCTAATTGAAGAAGCGGCAGATTCAGATCGACGATTAAAAGGAACAAATAAAATATCCCCATGGAAAATAACTTTTCTAAGCTATTGGGATCCTACAGTCAAATCTCAAGGTAAAAGACTTTCCCAAGAATCAGTACTAACAATTAAATCTCTTTGGGAATCAGAAACATCTGATTACCAACTAAGTAAAACAGCATTCCAGTTTTGGTTGAGAACTGTTGACGATTTAGCAACGCTCAAGTCAATACCTAATAACCATCCACAATACGAAAGTGTGATATGGCGTCGAGCAACATTGGGAGACCTTTCAGTAACAACTTTGGTTAAATCACTTGCTAAATCTGATGATAAATGGTTTCATGTAATAAGTAATATATGGTCTGAAGAATTCGTTGATTTAATAGACACTGCTCTTCTTAAACTCAAAGATAATACACCAACTGATTATACTGATGGTAGGAGTAATGAACATTATGCCTTGGCGCATTTATTACGTGATATACCAATAAAAGATGCTCAACCATTACTCGAAAAACACTGGGAGCATTTAAAATTCAGTCGACTATTTATTCATGTTGCACTTTATGTTGGTACCCCAAAATGTATTTCTCTGGTTGATGAGTCAATAAATAATTATCCAAGCAATATCGATCCATTAGAATATATTGGTTCCTTCTTTGGATTTTTTGAGTCAGGATTAAGTGATCGTATAAATATGCAACATCTAAAAGTACTATTACCATATATCGAAAGACTGGGTAGTAATACCCTGTCTAATATGGTAGAATTCTGTGAACGTCATAATAAAAATGACTGGAGTATTGAGTATTTAAAACCGGAATTTGAAAGGAGAAGAGCGATATTGCCACAAGACAAAAACATTGACCAGAAGTACATTGAAAATATTACAATACGACACTTCCCCTCTAATAATGATCTTTTTCAGGAACTAGATTCAATTGAACAAAGAAGCGGATCATTTAGTGGAAGTCTTTACTATTGGTCTGAGAATTTCAAACGGCGACAAGATAGCCATAAGCGATGGAGGGAGATATTAATTGAGTGGTTTTCCTATAAGCCAACGATTGAGAGGTTCCGTTTGTATACTGCTGCAATTTCGGATCATGGGAAAAGAAGTGATATAGATATGCTAAACCATGATGTTATTGATGGTGATGTTGAGAAAATTGAAAGATTAAGAGCAGATACTATATTTGAAATTAAAAGACGGACTCTTCAATAATTAATATAATTCATTATGATAAAAACAAATAATAATGTTTTATATGTAATAGCCACTACTTCATCTGACAAACAATATTATTTTGTTCGATAGTTGTCTGTAAGTTAATGTCCAGTTTTTTAGCTTTCGC
>JAFGOZ010000189.1 GCA_016926235.1 Bacteroidales bacterium
CCTGTTTCTATTACTAAGTTCATCCAGTATCTTTTCAATTTGTCCATCTGAAGGCCCTTTTGCAGTTGAAAATGTAAATTCTTCAGATTCATGAATCATGTCAGAGAATAATACAATAACATTCTCACTGATCAATTTGCGTCTTCCTGTAATTACCCTTCCCATAATCTGAAGCGATGATTCTGTATCATTCCTTTCCAGTAATCTGGATGCCTGTTCCAGTGCACTGATAATATCCGTTTTATCGGTATATCGTCTTCGTAACTCTCGCTGAATAATAATCTTCCTTTCAATCTCTTGAAAAAATCCGTTCAGATATTTTATTAATCTTTTTTGTGTACTGTCACTTGCGTGTGTAAATCCGTCTGTATCCCTGGAAAATTTATGTTCCGATAAATCTTCATATACAATTTTCTCAGGTTCAATTTTTGAGGCCAGATCTATTGGAATAACAATTAACCGATCATATTCGCTGAGATTTAACCATATATTATTGCTAATGATATGGGCATAATTTTGAATTGTCGATTCGCTGAGGCTCCCAGAATAATCAATTAAGCAAATACAATTGATTCGACTCTTTGTTCCAGTGCTGCAGTTGGAAAAAATTAAGAGTAATGAAACAATAAATTTGTATTTGAAATATTTAGTCATTAATGTTTCCCTCAATTAAATTCACTTTATTTGAAAAATCGTATTCATTTCTTTTTCGCTATTACCATTTAAAAATTTCAAATGATGATTTGATAACATTCTTTTATCTGCTTCTTTCTGAAAGCTGTTAAAGTCGAAGCAAAAATGAGATGAGATATCTTCCTCTATTCCTTTTTTTACATTATAGTTCTGTTTGCATGTCTGAAAAGAAGTAAATGTGTAAAAATAAGCGTTCACATTTTTCTGATAGATACCCTGTGCTTTTTCTTCATTTGTACAAATTTCTGCTTCTAATTTTGTTAATTTATTCTCGACAAAATACAGTTTTAAAGTATTTTTATAGGCATCCCAGTACTTTAAAATATACCATCTGATAGCCCCTGCAATTAAAGGCAGTACCATCGACAAAATAATAAATCCATAGTAAAGCCATCCACTTTCATGGTTGCCTTCTATATCATAAGCCCTTTTTGATGCGACACCAATAATTGAAATTTCAACACCCATTAAAAGAATGATTAACATTATAGTCATCTTATAATTATGTTTATGTCCTTCTTTTTCTTCGTAAATAGGAAACAGTGATTCAATCAGTTTTTCTGAAGTAATAATCGCCGCACCGGTTAAGACAAAAGAAATGCAAAACCTCAATGCTCCAAATAAGAGACCTTCACCTGGAATGAATATAAGAGTTGAAATATAATTGAGAAAGATTTCAGATACGCAAATAAAATAAAAAAGGATTTCATCGAGCTTGATTTTTTTACTGATACTATGAAATTCTGAAGGACCAAGAAGTGGATTGTCAAGTACAAGGTCTTTTTGAGAAAGCAGATTTTCTTTCTCAACTTCCAGCTTTTTATTAAGTGTCTTCAATATATCAATTTTTTGCTTGGTCTTATCAATCAATGAACTTATGCAGATCTCAGCAAATTGTCTGAGGCCATTGGCATTTTTATAGTAGGATGCATATCGAATTATGTGAATCAGGCAATGAAACATTTCGGCCTCCGCTTATTGGTTTAAATTTTTATCCCTGTTCTCACTAAGAATAAACCAAAACAGAGGGTGTTTTTGCGTTTATCATTTAAATAATGAAAATATTCCCTAAACGGGTCAATACTTCAATAAAGTTTTTTCCGTCGTGCAAACGGATGGGAACCTGGGGTTTCAATTCCCTAAACGGGTCAATACTTCAATAAAGAACAACGACACAATCAAAACTCGAAACATTATGGGGATGTTTCAATTCCCTAAACGGGTCAATACTTCAATAAAGAATGTAATGGAGGAAGTCTCTTCTTTCATTGGTGACGTTTCAATTCCCTAAACGGGTCAATACTTCAATAAAGACAAAGATTATAGAGTTCGAAAGACAATTCGGCAGAGTTTCAATTCCCTAAACGGGTCAATACTTCAATAAAGAAGGTTGAAAATATGCGCGGGCCAAGATCAATAATGTTTCAATTCCCTAAACGGGTCAATACTTCAATAAAGTATGAAGATGTTAAAAGGGTATGGAAAAAGTTAACAGGTTTCAATTCCCTAAACGGGTCAATACTTCAATAAAGGTTGGTGCAATTGGAACCACCAAAGAAGATTTAGGAGTTTCAATTCCCTAAACGGGTCAATACTTCAATAAAGGC
This sequence comes from Bacteroidales bacterium, assembly GCA_016926235.1. The sequence goes on from JAFGOZ010000189.1 coordinate 2,301, forward strand.
TGGGACAACCAGACACAACTGCCGACAATTATGTTTCAATTCCCTAAACGGGTCAATACTTCAATAAAGTTTGACGTTGATTTTTCAAACCTGAAGATTCCGGAAGTTTCAATTCCCTAAACGGGTCAATACTTCAATAAAGAATGTAATGGAGGAAGTCTTTTCTTCCATTGGGTTTCAATTCCCTAAACGGGTCAATACTTCAATAAAGAACGGATTAACGAGATTGCTTATTTGGTTCTGAAAGAAGTTTCAATTCCCTAAACGGGTCAATACTTCAATAAAGGGCGTATACCGGAATTACGAAACCGGGAAATGGCGTTTCAATTCCCTAAACGGGTCAATACTTCAATAAAGAGCTTCATTGATTTTTAAAATCAATATATGGCATTCGTTTCAATTCCCTAAACGGGTCAATACTTCAATAAAGAATGGAGAAATGTTTGACTGCTGGAGAGTTAAATTGTTTCAATTCCCTAAACGGGTCAATACTTCAATAAAGGTGGGTTCTGCCGATTTGTGGAATTATTGTGGCTTTTGTTTCAATTCCCTAAACGGGTCAATACTTCAATAAAGCCATATGCTGTAGGCCAAGAGGTAAACATCTGTTGTTTCAATTCCCTAAACGGGTCAATACTTCAATAAAGTTTGAATGTCGATTTCAAAAATCACCACCATCGCGTTTCAATTCCCTAAACGGGTCAATACTTCAATAAAGGCCATCGATCAGGGGCTGAAAGAGACCCCACATTTGTTTCAATTCCCTAAACGGGTCAATACTTCAATAAAGCAATCCACGAGAAATAATGAGTGGATATTTTCTCTCGTTTCAATTCCCTAAACGGGTCAATACTTCAATAAAGACAAAGGAGAAAAAAATGAAAGGCTGGTTCAAAGCTGTTTCAATTCCCTAAACGGGTCAATACTTCAATAAAGAAGAAAACATTGACTTTATTATGTCGCCCTAATTTTGTTTCAATTCCCTAAACGGGTCAATACTTCAATAAAGAAATCAAGGAGGAGAAACATGAGTTTAGTAAAAGTTTGTTTCAATTCCCTAAACGGGTCAATACTTCAATAAAGAATTGTAGATATGTGTGAAATCTCGGATAAAATTGTTTCAATTCCCTAAACGGGTCAATACTTCAATAAAGAAAGAAATTGGAGAATGCCATGATTATGAGTATTATGTTTCAATTCCCTAAACGGGTCAATACTTCAATAAAGACTCTGTTTTTTTATTGGTTTATGAAGTTGCCAAAGAACAATGATCGTAATTAATATCAACATAAGCATTTGTTTTATAATCATTTGATAAAATCTCAGATTTATTTCGAAAACCAGGATGAAATTATCATTTAAATTCAGCAAATGAGACATAAAAGCATCATAACCATTTGTTTTTTAAGAATTATAATTTACGAAAAAATATATAACCATTAGTCCTATTACAGGATTTTCGGAAATTTATTTTTTCAATGCATTCTTTTCGTATTTATAAATCTTTATTTTTCAATATCCTATAAATTTCTGATTTTTGCTTAAAGATTTCATTTTTCGAAAACCAATAAATAGAAAGCCTAGTATTCTTGATTTTCGTATTGAATTATAATTTAATCAGCAAATCAAACAAATCGGTAAGTTATTATATTTATTTTTTTTATATAGCCAGAAAGATTGAGTGTTCATTTTCGAAAATCTCCGGCTTTCTTTTATAATATTGTTTGAACACCTTGCCTTTCTATTTTTTCAAAACAAGTATTGCAAATGGCATAATAACGAATACTGTCCTTCTTTTTATTAATTTCCTGATTCAGCTTATTTTTTAATTCCTTTAATTGAGCACTATTCAGATCACATTCAAACACACTGTATTGAATATGCTTTCCATAATTCTTCAGTTCATTACAAATCCGTGTTCTCCTGCGATTATGAGTAATATCATAACTTATGACATAAAACATAAAAGATCACCATCTGTCAATATATGGTTTATATTTGCCAGTTCCGTTTAAATATTTAGCAACAGCCTGTGACTGGTATTTAATTATTTCTCGCATCAGCATTTTCTTGCCACGAAAACTAATGTTTGTATTTATTCTTTGCATGATACGGTGTACCAGTTTATCCCGGGTGTCCTGACTCAGGCTGATTCCTTCCATAGTGATTTCTTCTTTTTTCCTGATCATAGAAAGCACAACTTTGTCCACAATTGGTTGTCTGAATTCTTCAACCAAATCAAAAACAAGGGTTGGCTTACCGGGTTGTTCCTTATGCAAAAATCCGATATTGGGATTCAGTCTTGCCAGAATCACAGCCTGGTGAACCATGGAATAAAGTATACCATAGCCATAATTTAATAATGAGTTCACAATATCTGTCGCCCCTTTATTTTCTCTTCCTTTAAAGTACACGTCATGGCTCAAAAGATATTTAATTAACTGCCAGTAAGAGGCTGCGGCCTGTCCTTCATAACCCATGATTTGAGATTTTGCTTTTTCAATGCCGGAGTCATCAATATTCGTTTTTAATTTATGAAGCAAAGACGCCATACATTCGACCGTCTTCTCACTTTTCTCAACGAATTCAGATTCCTTGCGGTCTTTATATTTATTATAGTATTTTATCAGATTAATCTGGTTTTTAATTTTCCCGGTTGCAAAAGAACGGGCAAGAAAAACACTTTTTTCATTGGTATTGGCATTCACCTGTAAAAGTGTCAATTTGTAAAACGGCATTGATGCAGAAAATATTTGAGCATAAGGTCTTCCCCTGAAATCACAAAAAGAAATGGGGATGCCTTCTTTTGAACAATAATTGATCAAATCACTGGATAAAGAAACGCCGTAACTTGTAATCAAAATATTTTTTAACCGAAAAAATGGAACCTCATAAATATTACGACCTTTTGACCGGACAACCACACGCCTGCTGGTTTTACCAATAAAATGGCCTGGTTTAGAAATTACAAGATCACTTTCTTCCCCAAGCAATTTCTCATATTTTTTCTTTTGAGAGGCCACCTTTTTTTCGATAGTATTTACCTTTGGCCTGGTATTGATTCTTACGGTTTGCGTTTTGCTGATTGCCTGAATTAAAAATTGAATTTGATCTTCCATTTCTGAAAATTTTAAGGATTTAAAACATTCCAGTTGATGCAGTGTATTTGTCAGTTCTTTCTTTGACAGCGTATCCTTTTGTCTGTTTTGTACAAGCCCTGATTTCAATTCATTAAACAAATAATCATTTAAAAATTGCATTTGATTGTCTGTATCACACAGGCTGTAATAATTCCGCCACCCGCATATTGAATCATTCAGATTATTTATCAACGCATTTAATGTATCGCCATTGCGAATCTTCCTGCGGATATTTTCCTGGATCTTTGTTATCTTTTGGGGAGCAATTGTTAATGCTGTGCCTTTAAACAAATACCCGAGAAAAATAAAACCTTTCCTGCTGTCCCCGATAGTGGTTACTGTTGGATTTAGCTTCAAATGCAGTTTCTTTTCAAGAAATTCTCTTGAAGTTTTCAGTGCATGCACTGCTTCTGAATAAGACTTTTCTAAAAAAATGATATCATCCGCATATCTTACAGGTGAAAATCCATTATTGCGCATTTCAATATCAAACGCGTGCAAATAAATATTTGACAGCAAAGGAGAAATCACATTCCCCTGCGAGATCCCCTGTTCCACATCAATCCATTTCCCTTTTGAAATCACACCGGTTTTCAACCATAATGTGATTAAATCAAGAATCGGTTGTTCATGTATCTTTTGTGAAAGTACTTTCAGTAAAATATCATGGTCAATAGAACCAAAAAAATTTTCAATATCAATGGCTGCAATCCAGGTCTGTTTCTGGCGCAAATAATGACTCACCCTGCCAATCGCCTTCTGTGGCCCCTTACCCGTTCTATAAGCATAACTAAAATCACAGAAATCAGCGCTAAAGAACGGCTCAATTACACTGCGCACTGATTCCTGAACAATTTTATCTTCAATAACCGGAATACACAGTTCACGCATTTTTCCCGGCGTTGATTTGGGAATGAATATTTGTGTGGCTGGTTTGGGCACATATTGGCCCTTTTCAAGTTTCTGGCTGATATGTTTCAAATGATAATGAATACGTTTTTCAAAATCTTTAACAGTCATTCCATCAATGCCGCGCATTTCACTTTTTTTGTTCAGACGATTCCAGGCGCGCCAGAGGGTGTTGATGTTGCAGATATTTGAATAGAGTTTAGTTGACATCAATTAACTTGTCCGGCAGTTGTTTTAAAGTTAAATCAACGTGTATTGCTTCCACTGATTGTGTAATCAGACTGCATAATGCATTTTTTACATCATGATAGTCTTTTTTATTCAATGGTATCAATCCATGAGCCAGTATAGAATGATTTCGCTTCTTCAACGCATCTAAAATTCTGTTTTTCATTTTTTCAAAAACATCACCGACTGGATCGTTCATTCTTTGTAACAGCACGTAAACTTCGCAAAGCCCCATTAGCAGTTGATTTTCTTCCCGAATATAGATTTTATATGTATCCTGTAATTTATCCGGTAAATCCTGAAGCATCAGTTTGCCCAAGTTAGATTTTGGAAGAACCTCTTTTAAACGGATCTGACCGAAAAGTTCAGTCGCTCGATACAAACGTCCCACTGCATCATCATAGCGACCCTGAGCAGCTTTTCTTTCTGCATTGTTGATTAAATCAGAAACCCACTCATAATCCGGTGATTCTGCTGTCTTTAATAATTTTTTAAGCATGATAATGTAATCTGAATAATGCCTGCCGCCGTACTGCTCAAGCAAAGGCAGGGCTTGTTGATGGTTAAATCTATCCCAGAGTTTGAAAGCTTTGCATACGTTAATCCATTCCTGCAACCTGATACGATATTCTTTTTCTAGGCGTTGCGCTAAAAACTCCGAGAAAATACTTTCCGCCATTTCATAATTATATAAAACCAATGCTCTTTGCGCTTCAGAAATCCTTTGCTCACAAAAGATTTGCCATTTTTCAACAGGAACAACAATGTCACCGCTAGTCACCTTGATTGTATCACTTCGTTTCCCAACATTCAACGACAATTGCCAGGAAGGATTCATAATACCATAGAATGCAAGGGCGGATGACATAATTTTCGTTCCGCCAGTGAAATTGGCGAAAATATCTGCATTCGAGTCTTCTTTCTGAATTTTATTATTTATCTGTTTTAATATTGAGTAACATTCATCCAGATCATCAGGGTCATGCAGTAAACAAACCTCGTATTGCGCATCATTTAAATTAGCCTGCACTGCAATTGACTTGCCATTTGGATTGCCTGAATAAAACTGATGTTTGCATTCAGGACAATTGGTTTTTGTTTTATCACCGCATGGATCGCCCCCCCCATTCACCTTGGTCTCAGTGCCTTTCGCTCCGGAGGATACGACAAAATAAACATAATCAGGGTTAAAGTAATGAATAGCATGAATGATCGGTGCACAAGATCCCCCGACTGTAAGTATCAAAATTTTGCTCATTACATAACTCCTTAACAAATTACATAATAGTTATTTTGTAATTCCCATATCCCCGCGTCGTACCATGTCCTACATGGAACAGCTCCCCGAAACGAAGGTATGGTATGAGTATTTCAGGCACATTCGTAAATGTTATCTTCCCCTTGAATCCGCCATACCAATACTTGCGTTTTTCACTTTTTGATTTTAAATCCACATCTTCCCAAATCAATTCTTCTGCAATTGTCTGAACCGGGCGGGCCACAGCAACTAGTTGGCTACGGTCAATCTGCGGTGTATAATCACAGTACAATTCGGAAAGCAGCATCAGACGTTCAAGTATATGATCTACAAGGACTTCAAAATCGGACGGATTTTCAGCATTATTATATTCTTTCTGGAAACGGGTGCGTGTCAGAAACTGCAAATTCATTTTGCCATCAAATATATTGTTTTGTTTATTTTTAGCAAGGAATTCAGCAAATGTCGAAAATGAATGTCCTGCCTGAACCATTTTTGAATTTCGCTGATAAAAAATAACTGCCGGATCATCAAAAGCAGTTACCTTTAGCAATTCAAACTTCTGTTCCTTCCTGCCCAATCCTTTCATACCTAACTGTTTAAAAGCAAAAATGAAATATTGAATATAATTGACAGCCTCACCTAAAAGTATCAAATTGAAGCACAGAGGTTCACCTTTAAAAAAGCAGGGTTTGTCATCTGATAGCGGATCCAATGTAAACGGAGCCGGGTAATATTGCATTACCTTCGAGGCTTTAAGTCTCCTGCTCCTTGTGCTTCGGAACAGACAGGCGTAGAGACAACAATCTTTATAATAACAGTGACTACAGTTAGGTTCGTCATAGAGACAGTTATTTTCAAAAAGCATCGTGCCTAATCCGCCCCGCAATGTATTTCCCCAGAACTCCGGCGCCTGAAGCGATTCCTTAAATTGAAGCACAAATTCAAGTTTGGCGAATGTAATTTTATTCCAGTCCATACAATGTTCTACTGACTCTGTTTAGTGAAATATCCATACCCCACTGCGGTCTTGGCCCCGATGCCCTGCTCTGTCAATGCCTCTTTCAGGTATTCACCTGTAAAGTCAAGCAGTGATTGATTAGGCTTATCTATTGAGACTGTTTCTTCTTGATGCTTCTTTTTGACACCAATACAAAACTCAAATTTCGTCTTTTCAACTGTCAGAAAAAATATCGGATTGGGATTGTAATAATCGCCCGGAGGAAGGCCATTACTATAATATTCCTTGTAATGCACTGTCATGACATCCGGTTTGATATTCGGTGTAGTTGATGGAAATGCGTCGAAGAAAATGACATGACCGGCAGACTTTTGAGAGCCGAATATTTTGACAAAATCAGGATCATTTTCCGCCCGCTCCTCAGCATGGGCTTGTTCGCCGTTGGGACTGAATTTTTCATTTAAAATATAATTACGCAATACACCCTTTACAGCCTGCCCGGGGATATAGGGAATGCCGTAAATATGATGCAGCGTCATGCCGGTTTCATAGACCGAGGCCGATCCAAGTCCGATGATCATGCGCCAGTCGATGGATAAAGGAATTGGTTTTGAACCAAAAACCAATTTATTTGCAATCTTGATATGTTTATTGTGTATTTCTTTAATAACATCATCAATAACATCATCGGAAAAATTAAAATCAATTTTATTTATGATTTCCTTCTTACCCTTTAGAAAATAACAAAATTTATTTTCTTTGTTATCATACCAGGGCGTTTTGTGAATTTTCAGGTAAAAGTTATCGATATTGTCTCGGCCCAATTTAAGAAGAGCATTTCTGGTATCTTTTGGTAGTTTGACATTGTTCGAAGTATCATCTTCGCTGGTTTTCTTCGCAGTTTTTGGTGACGGCTGCTTTTTTTTCTTTTGAGATTCACCTTCTTTGACGAATTCAGCATTTATTGCCTGAGGGCCCTTCGCCGCATATTCAATATCAAACTTAAATTCATCTCTTTCAGCAACTTGATATCTATTCCGATTCGGGGGTAAATTAGAATGATGTATAAACACTTCAGGATTTGCGCCTTGCTCACAAAAAAAACCAAATCCTTTCTTTGCATCGAACCATTTTATTAAACCCGTTTCTTTCTTTTTTATATTGCTGTTTTTATTTGATATATTGCTAAGGCCACTAAATTCCTTATAAATCCTTTTACCCATCGTTTGTCTCCTCGGAATCATCAATCATTCCCTCGGCAAACCGCCGGAGCCAGTTAAAGAGAGCCAGTACTTCTATGGTCAGAGCGCGGTATTCTTGGGAGTTAATTTTCACGACCTGCTCAACCAGAGCCTGAAAATCTTCTGCCTTCTCAGAATAATATCGCTTGTATTTTTCATCTTTTTCGTTCAACCAATCTGTTATCTGTTTGCCTATTTCTTTATAGGCAGCATCCTTCTCTTGTTTTGAATAGAGAAACGCAAGCGTAGCTCCCAGACCATTCGTCTTAATCATCATGGGCACTTTCTTGACATGTGATTTATAATCTTTCACTTTTACACTTTTATTTACTTCATCATATGCAAACTTCGCACGGCCCTGCTCAATGCCGGTTTTCCCATTATTGTCACCCATTTTTCACCTCCCCATCATGCCCGTCTTTATTCCCTATAGAATCAATCATTTTTATACTGGCAATCCCCTTCCCGATAGTGGCATTGCCGCCAATCTGAATTACAGAATGATTATTCATTGTAGAGGTAAAAAAATCTATCACATTCTCTTCGTCTTTTAACGGTAAATCCTTTACATCAGCCTTAAAAACCGGGTTGGCAAGGGCAAGAGAATAGAGCACGGTTTCCGCAGGCAGGTATTCTTCCGTAAACAGCATGCCGTTTTTCACTGTGCCGGTTGCGTTGTCAATTTTAGTTCGTGTAATCACTTCTGTTGACATCATGACAAAATCTCGGAAATCATCATCGGACAAGATCACCAGCCGTTCTTTAATTTCATCTTTTCCAATGAACTGACTCAAACTTTTTGACAAAGACGAGATTTTATCATCACTCACATCAATTGCGGATTCCTCCAAAATGACTGTCTTCTGTTCGATGGCCATTTTATTTTTGTCAGCAACCATGCATTTTCCAGATTCAATATTAAATGGAGGTAGATTCAACTGAATTGGATTTTTCGGGCAGAGTGCCAGTTCTTTTCTGAATTTTTCCAGGACTTTCGGACAGGTCACATACGCAAACACGCCTTTCATAGACTTGACAGGAAACAGCAAAGTGCGGGCATCCGTAAAGCCAAGTGCACCTGAAAATTCTCCATTGTCAGAACTGCCGGCAACTTTTTTCTTTACAATATCATTGTCTCCCGAGTCCTTATCATATCCAAATGCAAGATGAATTTTCACTTTTTCATCATCAGCAGTTTGTTCTTCAAAACACTCCCGCATACTCCCCTTCAGACTGCTGCTTTCAATTTTTGGATACCCGGTATGCTTCTCACGCTGTATGGGCAGATCGACAATACCGAGATCGCTGCCGCTGCCAACATGCATGGGAGTTTCGCAGGTAATTACGAAGGGTTGTGCTGATTTAAACATGTGTGGCCTCCTCCTTGTATTTTCAAATCATATTATTTTCTTTTTAATTGATTCATTCTCAATATCAATTGCATATTCAGTGACATCTTTGGCCTTAAATTGATTTTTCATAAAAGTTTGGTACTGATTATCATCTTTTGAATGAAAAGGCCAGTAAACTTCAAAAACTTTGAAGCAAACTTGTGGAAATTGTTTTTTAAGCTGTTTATATTCCGATATCATATTTTTCTGCAAGTTGTCGTTTATCTTTAATGCGTCTTTATAAGATGTATACAAATACAAATGATGTTCTTTACATTTCTTGTATTTCATCAGTGGGTTCAAAATTTGATTTCTGACATCGGCAGCCCCGGCAGAAAAATTAAACCTGATCAATGACTTCACTTCAACAATGATGTTGTCATATAATAAAAAATCTATCTCATGTTTATCGATATGATAACTATGCTTAATATTATCATTTTCTATTCCTCGTATATTCAAGAAGTACTCATAAAGCTTGTATTCAACATAAAAGCCCAACACATTTCTGCTTACATCTCGCTTATAGCGACAATAGTCATAAAATAATTCTCCAAATTCGGTTACTTTTCCATTGGTATCAATAAATCCATAACGACGCAAAAGCTTTTTAACATGATCGTCTTTTTCCTGATATTGAGAATTTCGTTTTTTCATATCAAGTGATATGAACAATTTTTCAAGATAAAATTCATCAAAACCAATGGGGATATTCTCGTTCCTTATTAATTGATCTGTACCTTCAAATAAATAATACATACCAATTGAATAGAGTTGTGCGAACAGTGTCAATGTAGTAATCACACCTTTGTATCCACCTGAGAAGTTGATAATGTAATCTGATTCCAGTTTATCGAAAACTTTTTTGGCTCTCACATTGGGCTTGCTAAATTCACATTTTACAATAGATCGCAAATATCGAATAAGGTTAATTCTTCCCTTTTGATATTCTTCATAATCATTGACACGCAGATTTTCGATATTCTTGATCTCTTTGATTTTTATCCCATCATCGGGTTTAAAAAAATCACGGATGACTTCTGCGCAAATATTTGAACCATGTGTGTCTGAGGTTATTAAAATCACATTCAATTTATCATTGAACTCTTCCTGAATCTTCCTAAGACTAAAAATTTCTGCAGAGAGCTTATTCGAGGTTTGCAACCATCTCGTCAGCATACTCTTTACGATTTCTTTTGTAATATCATCACTTTGTGACAAAGGGTCATCTAAAAATGCTAGATGAGGCGAAAAATCACATCCTTGTTTCTCAGAATTACTGATTAATGAAGTGCCGACTGTTGTAATAACAGTTTTCATGTGTCCTCCTTATAATAGATCCCGATATATGCCAGACCGAATCCCTCTTCCTTTCTAAAATCAGAGATTGATTGACCATGAATGGCTGATAATTTATCTTTGTCAGTTTGATTTCCTGATATACTGAAATAATACACCGATCCCGCTGGTACGGCTCTGTACATCGGTTTTGGTTCTCTCTTTTTCATATCAAACCCGCCGACAGACACAGGCTTGCCAATGGCGGCGGCTTCCAGTTTCACATTAATCCCACCTATAGTGCCCTCTAATGATTGTTCATCAATTCCTCCAGGCAGCCAGCCGTTTTTGAACAATGCGGGCGTGCTCAGGTACAATTTAAAATGGTCATTAATTGCCGGCATTTTCACCGACGCCATTTGAATTTCCTGATAAGCTGCCGCCTTCCCTTCGCCGCCCAGTTTTAAAAATCCGGTCTCATCGATTTTCAGTCCTTCAAAATCTACAACCAGTTGTAAATCTTTCAGACGCAGCATGCCGGCCCGGTACAGTTTTCCTTCTGCTGTTGTGCGTGTACGATAATTCCTTCCGATACCGGTTTTGGGCTCCGTCAGAACGGAATTCTCCAATTTCATAAATGAATAAAACTCTCTCTCGTTTCTCAAATATTTATTGAACTCACCGCGATTTAACAACCCACCTTGCAAACGCTCATAAATTTTCTGGTCTGACGGCTTTAACAATTTCAGATTTTCCCTTATGCCCGTGACTGCATTATTCTTTGTCAGCTTCATGGCATATACAAAATTGGGGTTCCCCTGTTTCTCTTTCAATAAATCATTGGGCAATGCAAAAAATATATCTTTATTTCTATATAGAGATATTTGATTAATCCTCAATTCACTGGTTGGGTCCTCGTCCGTATTCAACTTTTCTCCTGCTTTGAGCCGCCTAAAATCATCAATATTCTCAGAAAAATAACGGCTTCTGAGTGCGCCATAAATAACAGAGGGGAATGGTGGAAAACGACTGTCCGCCCAGGTCTCATCGCCCATGGTAAAAGGCTTGCCGTCTCTGAAAAAAAGCGTATCAAAAGGTTCGATCTCTATCCTCATGTTTCAGGCTCCTTCCCCGGTTTTACGAATGAGAAAATCTATGATGTTCAACAGGTCAAAAAAACGCTGTGCCTTTTGGCCGCTTTGTTTGGAAAGATTTTTCGCGAATTTAAAATAATCGTCGATCTTTCCATTTTTGGATTGATTCTGAATTTCACAGGATCTTCTGATTAGCCGTTTCAGCTCAGCTTCCAGGGGTTTAGTGCTGGATATCTTTTCAGACTGACTGTCAATCAGGGGAGCAAATTCATTCTGAATTTTTTGAATAAATGCGGACGTAAACTGCTTCGTTTCCAGACCATCCGAGATCTTTTTAATCACTTCAATATTATCGATATCTCCAATTTTCCACTTCCAGTATGTCTGAATCAGTTCTCCTGAATGTTTGATCACCCCGATGGCAAAGGCGTTCCGGCGGCCCTCATTTTTAGCCAGTTGTTCCATTTTCCGCGTATGATCGAGTACGACATGCAAGGGTGTTTTATAATGAGCAATCGTGACGCCAGTCGACAAAGTCAATTCTTGCTCCGTTAGGTTGAAAGTGTTGTTATTATTTTTTTTCAAGGGTTCATAAACTTCGGTTTTAAAATCATTTCTTATCATCTCCATCACATCAAACAGGTGCGATAAATTGATCAGCCCGAGAAAATCATCCCCTCCGGCATACACACAGGCGCCATACTCATTTTTTGTTATTTTGTCTTTGATATTTACTGAAAAGGCGCCCAGTTTTTCAGACAGACTTTCATGAAATTTTCTTAAATCACCCTCTTTAAGAAAATCTCCGGAGAGCCATTGCCCCATATGGTCCGCGTCGAACATGAGCATGGCATAATAACTTTTCAGTTTTTTGTCTTTATCCTTCAAATCCTTCAAAATTTCTTTCAGGGTTTTCTGAGCCTCGGGGATCTTTGACAAATACTCTTTCAAGCCATTTTTGTCAAAATAGTGCGAATTTAAATTTTCATCATATAGAAGCTGATAATCAAATTGATCCTTAAATAAATCTTTAAATTCTTTCAATTTGGTTTTGTCCATTAGGGCAATCACATCTATCAACGCTACTTCAGCTGTCGAAGGAAAGCTTTCTTCCTTTTGATAGAATCGTTTGGTATTGCAAACCGCGCAAAGCCCTTCACCCTGAGACATCAGATAGGTATTCACTTCTTTGGCGTAGTCCTCCGGAATGTATGCCCTTTTTTTACCGCTGTAAAACAATACATTCCGCTCACCACAGAGCGAACATTTCCGGCCTTCTTCAGGAAGTTGTTTAAAAGCGCGGACATTCTTGACCGAACCCAGCAATGCCTCCAATTCAAGATGTTTATTTTTATAGCTCTCTTCATCAAATTCAACAGCAGCCCAATGAATCTGAAGGAAATTATTGATTTGATCATTAAATTCCTTGAATGTATCCCCATTACCGCAGACATTCTTTAAAGACGTCCCTGCAAGGCTTGTGAAAAATACTCTGACTTCTTGCTCTATCACTTGACCAATTTCTTTGATGACAGCAGAATCAACATTTTTAAATTCCACGATAAACCGGTTGGGAAGCGAACTTGAATTTATGGTTGCCTTTGGAAATATAACGGTTGCACCATTTTCCACGGCAACTTTCAATCCTGTCCTGCACAGTTCAGATAAAACCTGACTGCCTGCATACAAATCTCTGGTTTTACGTGCCTGAGCGATGAATGATTGGACAGGGCCGATGGTGAAGAGAAAGAGATAATTAGGCATTACATAACTCCTCGATAAAATCAATTTTATTCTGAGCCGTTCCTTTGGGTAGCCAACCATCCGGAAATGCTGCATGAAGTTCAGAGATTAAAATTCTATGGCTATTCTGATCAGGTATGATTGTAACAAACACCGGAGAAGCAAGACGATTTTTGCCTTCTGCATAGCCGGTATAGTGTAACTTGTAGTATTTGTGAGTTACCCTGCCAATTATTTTTAATAATTCCTCTACCTTTCCACATTTACCAATTTTAACAGATTTTAGATAGGGATAATTTCTGCCAAAATTATTACTAAGTTCAATTGAATTATTCTTTTGACTATATTGGCCGGTTGGTGTAATCAATTTAATATATAAATATACCTGCTCCAATGAGAGCATTTCATTTTTTATAGCAAAACTCCCGAAACCTCTTCTTGAACGTTGTCCGATTCCCCCCAAAAAGTTTGATATTTTAAAAAGTGCATCTAATTCATCAGATTTGTGCTTAGATAAAATGTCGACCCCAAATTCACCTGTTATCGCTTTCTTCCTATATGATTTCTTACATTCCCCTCCTCTCGTATCCTTTTCACAATCATTGCAAAAATCACTATTGTCATGATGTGGCAAAGGTTGATATTCTATTATTTTTGTCTCATTTTGATGGACTTTAATACAGAATGTAGTCTTTATAGCATTACTATCTCCTGCTCCCCCGAATAATTTGGTTTCTTCAGATCGCATTTCATCTAAATTCAAGTGCGGATTTAATGCACGCCACCAAAACCGCATAGCCCCCTTGATGGAGGCGGGCCTGATTTCAGGTGTGGCTTTTTTTGTGTTGTCCGCGCCGTAACAAAACATTGGAGTAATTGTTTCACACTTAAATTCAGGAGGTTTTTCAAAAGCCATTTTGACTCTCCACAATAATGAACATTAATTTGCTTTTATACCTTGTTTAAAAAGTCATTCTGAATGAACTTTACTATTTCATTGTGATCACCTGAAAATTGATTACAGTTAACTACTAACTCACTATCTGCCGTATATTGACTATCAGTTTGATCACCGGTCCATAGGTGCTCTTTCCAATAGCCAGTAAAGATGATCGTGAATATTGCTGTATCATCAGATTCATACTCCTGTGAATCGGAAACAGCGATCGTTTTTGCTGTAAATATCGTATCAATAAATTGACTAACTTCAGCTGATAATGTTAAAGAATCCTCCTCATTTTCAGGGAACCATACACCAAACTGATATTCCTGATTCAAACTTACAATGATAAAGGATCGATTCATATCAAATGCCAAATTCCAGTCTGCTTCTTTAAATTCCGTCTTTAAAAAGTCCTCCAATAATAAAAGCTGCATGATGTAAATATCCTGTGAAAGATCATCCTCTATTTTGATATCTGGTATTTCATCATCCTTTACATCATCTGAAGATTCATGAATTAACATTCGTATACTTTCAAACCATGGCCCGGATAGAGATACTGGCAATTCACTAATGATTTCCCTGAATGTTTTTTTCAGTGGTTCCAGTTTTTCAACATGCTCCGGCCGTGTTAAAAACAAATCCCAATCTTTCAATAAACCTTCATGCCATAATGTACGTGCAGCAGAGTTCCCATTCAGCGGAAATAGCACTTCTATTCCCGTAAGAAAAAATCCAGATTCAAGACGGTTTATAAAAATACTGATACAATCATCTACCCATTTCTGTAATTCAGACATAACTTCCGGATTTTCTTTTAACTGTACCATCTCTTGCGAATATTCTTTGGCGGTTAAATCAGGTCTTGATGTGGAAAAAACAGGAGAAATCAACATTAACAATATCATTAAATGCTTGCGGTCCAATAATTTTTCAGATCTACCGTAAAACTTTATCTCACTAGACTCTTCCAGTAATTTTCTGGTCTGATCAATATATAATGTATATTTACCATTCACCAATGCACCTGGACTCTCTATCTTCAAAGTATCTCTAATCATTGGCCAAAGCGTCTGTTCATATAAAGATAACATTTGAGAAGAAGACATTAACGAGAGTTTTCCAGCCAGACTTACAAGAAGATCACCGGGTATATTTGTTTCTTGTCGCTCAGGGATGTAATTTGCCTCGTCTTTTCGACGGTTTATTTCCCGATAAATCTGGAAAATTATTTCTTCTCTTATTTTATCTATATTTTTCATTAGGCTATTCGCTGCATTATAAGGTTGCATTGCATAAACTCCCTATTAATTATAAGCCATTAAGACTTATATCTTTTCGTTTTTATTGTATTGATAATTTATTAGTTCAAGCCAGGTGCCAGACACAGAATCATTTTTAATATTTACTAGAAGTGAGATCGTTTTCTTATCCCAATATGAGGCTTGTTCAATCCGTGTCGCATTTTTTAAATTATCTATCTGAAAATGATCCTTGATAGCGGTTGAATAAGCTGCCCATAAAATGGATTTCCGAATCATAATCCATTCGAGATCTTCTCTGGATTTAAATTTACGTAAAATATCCCGTCGTAATTCATCTCCCAAACCCAATTTTTTCACACAGTCAACAGAAAAGTGTATTCCTATAAAATCAGGTAAAGGGATAAATCCGCCTTGATCAAATTGAGGATAAAAATCAATAAATTCTTTCTTCAGGTGAGTTAATCTTGAAGGATTTACGCCAATTTCTTTTGCAATATCAACCATGGTAGCACCCGATTGGGATCTGAGAGCTACATAACAATGTCTTAAAGAAAAGCCTTTTAGATGATGCCATTCGTCTTTTGAGTGAGGTGAATCAATATAGTGAAACCAAAGTTGCTCTATCTCTTGTTTGCAATCAAGTTTGTTTTCAATATCATCCATGTGTGTAAATGCTATATCATCATAATCTACATTAGCACAAACATACCGATCAATTTTTCGGTACATACTTTTTAACATCGAATTGGCACGCATGGCAAGGCCTGATCGAATAAAAGATTTACTTGAAATTTTAAACGATGGATCACTTATGTATTTATCTCTTATTTGTAGTATAAATTCATGAATAACTTCATCTAAATTCAGTTTTTTATTTTTTGTATAATAGCCACCTGTTTTATCCATAAAAAATTGAATACTCATACTCCCTTTATCATTTGACAAAGGGAATAAAAATCGAATTTCTCCATTTGTGTCCATATCAGAGATAATCAGTTGAATTAAGTAATAAAGGGCTTCAATTAACCTGTAAAAATTTGCGCCATCAGGAAGCAATTCCCATTCTGATTGCAATTTTACAAAATCATAAATATCCGTTATTTTTAATTTATTCTGTTTCAATCAATCCATTCCTTAAATTTCAAAAAAGGCCAAAGACTGGTTGTCCCATAATTCCATTTTGTCACATAAACTCTCATTCTTCCCCGACTGACAGCCTCTTTAACATTCTTATCTCCTACAAAAGCGTACCATTCATATTTTTCTGAACATACTCCTTTAACATTAACTTTCACTAAATATGGTCGTTCATTATCCACATCTGTTACATCGACATCTAAAACCGTGAAGATTGGCCAATCATCAGAGATATCAGGAATTCTTTTTCCATCTGACCATTTAATAAGTCGACATATTTGTTTCTGATTCTTATGAGATTCTTTTATTGCGATTAAACTTCGATTGGCAATACATTCTTTTCGTAATATTTTCTCTGATAAATGCAAAGGGATGTATATAACCGTATTATGATAATTTCCAGAAGTAACCAAAGCCGAGAAACCCCGAAAGGATTTACCAATGATAACCTCTTGTATTCTAGCTTCAACCGTTTTCTTTCTTGGTATAATCGCACAAGTCTCTTTACTTATATTGGTTTTTTCATTTTTTGGGGCAGCTTTTATCTCACCCTCAGAATACGGAATTGCCCAAATTAATGGTTGTTGATATTTCAATCGGACTTTGATATTGTCATTCTTATTATATTGATTGTTATCTCTTTCTCTAACATCCAATGGCAGCAGGGGACCTTCATGTATTTTTATGAATACCATACGAATGGAACAAATGTGGGGATAATATATTACATCAGCTATTTTGGCATTTAAAATTTCTTTTTGATCTATGGCAGATTGATATTGAACTTTCCACTGATCAAGCTCAGATTGAGAGGGGATCAATATTTCAGGCATATCTTCAGGAAAACCGGCTTTCTGAGTACCAATACAGAACGGCTGTTCCCCTAAAAAAGCTTTTACCTGATCTGCATACTTTGAGAATCGATAAGCCATTTCGACTGGCGATCGTTTAAAAGTGGGCAATTCATCCTTAATCCAATCTTCATGTATCCAGGTTATGTGACGAAGGAAAAGACATCGTCCTATTTGTCTCTGGGTTGCAACACAAAAATGTCTGCTGACTTCTTTTCCAAACCATAAGGATTTATACATATAAGTTGGCTGCCATGTAGATTCAGGATGTAAAAATGCTGGCCTTGTATCTATCGTATTTTTAATTCGGTCAAATCTTCCTGATTGACCCTGCCGGCTAAACATATGCTCAGGATAGCCCGCAGAATAAAGATAACGGACAAAATCAAGTTTGGCAAATAAAACATCACGATCTATTTTCCCCTTTTGAGATATAGCCCAGTAATTATGTAACACACCTTGCTCGTCACCTGTAGATAAACCTAATTTTTCCTCTACCTTTAAAAAAGCCTCATGGTTAACACCATATTTTTTTGCCCATTTCTTTCGACTTTCTTCATCTTTTGAAAAATACCAACCCTGCCATAACCTTAAATACAATTCAAGATCGTCTAATGATTTTTTTACGACTGAAGATCTTTTTAAAAGTGTATTTGCCAAGAGATAGGGATTATCCCACCTATTGTCTTCATCATACTCTTCTTCCAAATCATCATATAATGGCTGTTCATTCGCATCCCAAATACCAAGCCATTTATTCGGAAATTTTATATTTTTTGGTTTAATACTTATTAATGGCGGGGAAGCCGTATCTTTCAACGAGATCAATGATAGGAATACAGCCATTTCAAAAAGAACGCCAAAACGGTCCGCCTCACTTAATAATTTTTTATTTAATAATGTATCACCTATTGTTTGGGCAAGCTCCTCACCTGCCGGAGTTAAATCTCCATCTTCATCTACTGCTTCAAATCTTTCCAATTCATTAAATGATCTTGTAATTTCCGATTGATCAGGCGGATTCATCAAAAGACCGCCTTTTACTTCAGCATCAGATTTGATCTTCTCATATGGAATCCCTGCATATATGAGATCCAATAATAAATCTTCAGCATTTGAACGCATAACCTCCGGTGTTGTAAAAGGAATATGTTTTGAAATGCATTCCCTTGTATACAATTGATAGGCCTCTCCTGGTTCCTCTCTGCCGACTCTTCCAACCCTTTGCCTGCAACCAGCCCGGCTATGCAATACTGTTGGTCGATCCTTCCCTTTACTGGGGGAATAATATTCTTCACATATGAGACCACTATCAATAACATAAACTAGATCATGAAAAGTCAAAGAGGTCTCCGCAAGATTACTTCCGATTAATATTTTTCTAATACCCGGCAGTCTTTCTCTGCTGATTGCAGATTTTTTTTCTTCTTCAGGTGCATTCCGATACACTCTTAATACTATATTCTTATTTTGTAAGTTCTTTTTTACTAAAGCATTACTCACCAATTCCGCACATTCATTAATGGTTGTGCTTGTTGGCAAAAATGCCAGAATATGACCGAGATCAAATGGCTCAATCAAATCAGGCCATCCTAATTTCTCTCTTTGCTTCCAGATTCTTTTTCGTCTTTCAAAAGCCTCATCATCCCTCTTAACAAGCTGTAAAATGGAATCAACAGTTGCATAAACATATTTGTTTTTAATACTTCCATTTATTATTGTAGGGATTCCAATTTCTGGTTTCTTCTTTATTTTATAAATAGGTTTTGTAATCGGGATATTTTCATTTTCTCCTATAGATCTTAAGCGGTGAGAAGACAAATAAAGTTCGTCTATAACGGTTGACCAAGTATCTGAATCTATTTCTTCTTTTAAAATTTTCTTATCATCATCACCCATTTCACCCGTAAATACAAGGGTTTCAAATAATGGGTAATATCGTAATTTAAATTCTTCCAAGGCTTTGAATCGCCAACAGGGTTCTTTCCCTAATAATTCATTTTGAATGATTTCTGGCTTAAGAATTTCCCATATTTCATTCCTTGCATTTTTATCTTCCCAAATATTAGGATAATCAGCAACAGACTCATCTGAATAAACTTCAAGAATAGGATAAGTAAAACCTGTTGATTCATAGGGTGCAACTTTTTCTAAACCACCAAAAAATTGAATAAACGAATTTGCATCAACAGTAGCACTTGCGATAATTATTTGCAAGTTTGGGAAATGAGATAATTTATATTTAAGCAAAGTCAATATTTTATCAATTCTGTCACTTCGTTCATGTGCTTCATCAATCATAATAACACTATACTGTCTGATTTCTCCTTTTTTTATCCAATTCAATAATGTGCCATCCGTGACAAACAACAAGCGGTTGGCATAATCTCTCATTGCATCACCAATTTCACTGTATCTATAACCGACTGCGAGACCTGGCCCTATTGGATCCTCTATAGTCTCGCCATAATAAAGTTTAGCCACAAATTCAGCCGGACCTTTTGTTGCAGGAATTCTTGGTTGCGTCACAAGAATAGGACCTTGTTTTGTTAATTCTTCACAAGTTAGTAATCTGTAGGGAAGCCAGGTTGATTTACCCGATCCTGTCGGTCCAACGATAAGATGAATTCGCCGAGGATCCTTGAACAAACCATGTAAAAGAGTATCGGGCTGATCGATACTTCCAATTATTTCTTCAATCCGAAAAGGTTTTCTATCTAATCGAGTTGTTAAAATTTCTTGTTTTTGCCTTGCTCTTTTTAAAGACGCAAGCCCGCCTGTACCATTGTTACGAATTTGCAACACATCATAATGAGAAATACCTAAAGCATTATATTCTTTACAATGTTTTTCGCGGCATTTTGGGCATCGTTCTGGTGGTGTTCGTCCACTTTTTTTATCATTACATATAGCCTCGTAACTATACATAAAAGATTCATTACAATCTTTGCATTCTATTAGTAAAATACTGTTCTTGTTCATTAAATAGCCCAAATAGATTTTCTATTATATTGTGATCTCTCGTACAATAGAGTAATTATGTTTTTAGTGGCATAATTTGAAATATTTGCACATAAGAGATCATATTCAGAAGATAACATAGGTCTTTTTAAAATCCATTTTAAATCAATGGTCTCATCACTCTGTTTAAGTACAATAAAATTAGAATACTTTTCTGATAAGTCTGATAAATTTGTTATAATTCTATCAAAATCATTATTGCTTAATTTTCTCAAAAAGTAATTAATGTTTATATGAACATCACCCCATGAAACAATAGGTTGAATAGGAACACACTTTTTGTTTTTCGCTGATGCTCGACGAATCGCCGTTGTAATCACAGCACGATAGAAACCAATAGTCAAGGGTTCAAGACCTGTATGGTATACTTCTATTGACCATATTTTATCAAAGATCTTATCTTCAAATAAATTCATTGCTTGATTATACATTTCTTGTTCAATCTCAGCAGAACATTCCAATTTGGCGATCTGCGAATTTCGTAGTAAATAAAAATCTGCAATTGAATCTAATTCAACATGACGGCCGGAATTGAAACTCAATCTTAAAGGCCTCATTTTTCTATCAAATAATGGAGGGTCTCCAATATATTGAATTGGAAAAGGTTCTGATTCGCTGCCATCATAATAACCAATCCGCAGATATGATTTTTTATAAACAAGTTTATTATATATGATTTGGTGCAATCCCTCAACTAAATGCAAATGTTGAAATCGATTTACATTGATTGAAGTATCATTTTCTCCATTAAGCAGTACCACAGCCTCTTGAACAAACTTATTGGTAAGATCATCCATAATAAACGTTTACTTTCTTAATTCAACCATTTCTATAATTCCTTGTTTAGTATCTACAGCTTTCTGAAATTGCTCCATACGATTCTCTAAATTTATTTTGAGTTGATCATTTGTAATATATCCATTTTTATTAATTTCTATTAAATCTTGAAGATGATATTTCACATCTGTTACTATACATGTGTCTGAAAACATTCTCTTATTGGTCACAGGTGGAAATACTATAGGTAAAAATGGGGCAGTCTTTTTTACATTTACATTATTTACTAATTTTTTTGAATATTCTATTGCAATCAGTTTAAGTAATTCATACCAATAGGGACATTGAAAATCTGGAACATCATACTGTTCCCATTTTTGTTCTTTATTCAACCTAACCCATTCGAAAATCTGTCTGGTTTTGATTATTAAATTTTCCCGATTATTCTTTAACTGAATACCTTTTTGGAATTTCTGGATTAAAAAGAATAAGTCTTCAGTCAGACGAAACAAAGACGCATCATTTATATCATTATCAATCCAAAGGTAATCCGGAATAAAATATAACCTTAAAGGGTAATAAAAAGAATTGTTACTCATGTATTCTCCTGCTTTTTAATAAGCGTTTATGAATAGACAAATCCAAAGAAAGTGAATCTTCATCGGAACATATTAAATTGATAGGGAAATTTGTATCCATTGATATTGTCTTATCCGGAATAATACCTATAATAACAATATCAGAATATAGCTTATTAATTTCCTTTTTAAATTCTTCTGCCCATTTAATTATATCTTCATTATTTTCAATATCTGAAATTCCAACAAAAATAATTTTTTTATTCCCTTCAATTGTTAAAAATCCACAATCAGGTCCGTTAATAATTTGCCACTCTGTTGAAAACGGAGCAGATACATAAACACTATAAGCAAAAATAAAATCACTGTTTAATAGTACATAGCTTGGATTTATATCTTCTTCAATTTCAGCTTTACTATTAATCAATTTTAATCCATAGCCAACCAAAGCTGCCGCACGTGCATGAGAGATTAAAGAAAAAAATCGTAAACTTTCACCAATATCAATATCACCTTTCATTATTAATTGAACATCAGGGCACCATTCAAATAATAATGCGATTTCAATAGAAGACCAGATTTGGCGATTGACATTCAGACAAGCATATAAAACGGATTTATTAGAACTCTGTAGTTGTTTCCTGACATCTTTAGTGAAGGGCGATAATTCAATATATAGTTTCTCTGCCATTTCTCTATTAATAAAACTCATAGTAGGTATAGTAGAATTCCCGTATATACGACACATTAAAATGATTTCATATGGAATTAATAAATCAGTATTCCGTATTTGATAATTGATATTATCTATAGGCTCTTTAATAAATCGAATAGATTCCGCATTCTTTGAAGTCAATTCACTTAGCAATCCAACCATCAATGCAGCAGTCGCACTACCACGGGCAAAGTTTGTATGATCCCGTGTTGTAAAACCGATAACATCAATGGTATTTTCTATCGCATTAAAACGGTAAGCCATGACACCAAGCAAAATATCCTGTACTGCAAATCGTTCCGGTTTCCAGTCAGTTATTTTGAGATTGGCATTAATCGCATGATGCTCAAATAAATTCTCCTGATTATTACTCTGATAATGACTATGGAAATAATTTTGCATTGCATTAAAGTTATTAAGACTTTTTCTAAATATATTTTTTGAGACTAATTGTTTTTGTTTACTTTTAATTAAGACGTATTCTAAGGGATTGAATTCCCCGTTCTCCCTTTTTTCTTTATATTCGAGCCAATTATCTGATAATTTAATAAACGACTGTTCAGCAAGATCCATTGATATATCCCAAGAATGGACACGATGCTCCAAATCATTATTTATAAGATTTAAACATGCAAAAATTCCTTCTCCCAAATATTCTATTGGAAATAAATGATTTGCAAGTGGATGCCATTCATTTAAAAATTTTGAGACCATAGATTCCCAATTTTCATTGGAAGGATGGAGAAACGAACAGTCTTTATTCTTATTTCCACACAGAAATTCTTTGTATTTTTCGGGCAGAAAAGCAGGAAGTTTTGATTCAATTCTTAAGACTTTTTGTAAGTAATTTTTATCCATTAAGACACCGATTCTGCATATTCGTAAAGTTCAATTAGGGGGATTCTTTCATAATCTGAACCTTTATTATGTTCCAAAATCTTGTTATTTATATCAGCGACATCTTTTTTCGTGGCATTATCAAATTCATAATTGCCCACAAAATTAAATTCGTCTAATGCGCCAGTTTGCAATGCCACCCAAATCCCTTCTAATTGACTTCTAGAAATTGTATGCTTATTTTCATCTGATGTATATTTATAATCAACACCAATTTGTTTAAAATCAAATATTCCAACTGGTCGTGTAATTAACAAATCAGCTTCAACCGTTACTCTTCCAGGTTGTTGGAATAATTCACTTTGCAAACCATCAGTTACTCTGATTGGGCCCTTCATTCCATAAGATGCTTCAAATTTAAGCCCGAAGTCAATTCTATCTAGTTCGTGAACACTTAAAGATTTTTTATTTTCATTTGTTATTTTGCGATCAATAAGTTGCGAAGTCATATTAACTTCCCACGCACATCCATTCGCTTTTCCCTCCGCACTATTTTTTAAATTACCAATCCACGATGAAGCTTTAGGTCTGGCTGATGAAAATAGCCCCATCACATCAGGTGTTTGTTTTAATATTTTTTCTAATGCGCCTGGCATTGTTCTTACCATATCGTCTGATAACTTCGGATTGCCTAATCCCGTCACAAAATCAAAATGTTTATCAGAATTTTCTGATAACAAGTTTCCCATTACTATTTTATCATGATGATCGAGTTGATTGATACGCTCTTTAAATTTATCACAAATTGATGAGTCAATTTCCATCATTTTTGCATTTTCCATATCTATCTGCAATGTACCATGATCGTTAATTGAACAGATTTTCTGATCAGGTTTATCCTCAAGCAAATCCATTTCCTTTAAGACTTCACTTCTCTGATTCGCGTTACTTTGTGAAATTCCTTCAAAATAATTAAAATCGGATCTGTCTTTGTTTGAATAAATTAAATGACAGCCTTGTGCCATATTTACCCTTTCAAAAAAAATAGCGTTGTGCATGAGTTTGTGGTCTTCTACCCTTAAAGTATCTGCCGCCTGATGAAATTTACCATAAACGCTCACAATCAATTCTTTGCTACTGTTATAAAATATTTTTTATCAGATCTATATATGCACCACTAATTAAGTCGCCTGGTTTTATATTAAAGGTATTCATCAACCTATAAGCTTCTTTTTCCCCATCAATTGTCTTTTCATTCGCATTCATTACAACTTCAAACTCAAGAAAATTCCCAAGATTATCAACTTGATCAACATGAATACGAGAACGCCCTACAATGAATAATCTACGTATTTTATTTACTTTTCCATGAATCCCATAAGCTTTTGTTAAAACATTGAGAAGGTGGTGAGGACTCGTACTTGGCGATATATAATATTCTGATGTTTTTGGTCCCGTATAATTAGTCCGATTATATAATATTAATTCGCCATATTCTGGTGATAGTATACGGAGTTTTAATCGTCCACGTTCACACTTGAAAAATGTATCCTCCTGTTTAATAATTTCTGGATCATCACCTGACAAATTGCGTGCTTTATCTAAACAAAAACGAATATCTGAAATTCGAGCTTTGATTTCGATATTTCTTGCCATATATTGAGAACTTCCTTTTTTTAAAACCAAATATTAATGCTCCCTTATCGCATCACAAATTATCTCAACATCATGAAAATTCATGCTTTTTTTTATATATGGCGAAAGATATTGATTCCAACCTGGAAATCCTGATTGTACTTTTACATTTAACCAATACTCTAAAGCTTCAATTTCCTTTTTTGCTTCCACTTGGTTAAATGTTTTCCAAAGCAGCTGATATATCTTATTAAATAGTCCAAACAACGAATCTTCACCATTACAGTTTTCATCTGCTTGTGACTTAATAATTAAATCTTTAAAACAATTCCTTCTCAATTTGATACTATTTTTACTATTCCTAGCACAAGAAAGTAAGGTATACTGCCAGGGATGGCTCCAGATGCCATCAGGATATGGAGACATTCCAGGATCAAATTCTTTGCCACGCAATCTGGCTAATTCTGCTTCATAATGTTTACAAAAACCAAGGTGTGATAATTGTGCGCTTTTATTGTCAATGGGACTCCAGATTCCTTTTGACTCATTAAGTAAAATTTCTGCCTTATCCAAAATATTGAAGCCCAAATTTATATTTTCTCTATATGCTATAATTAATGCGTGAATAAGATAATTTCGCGATCTTCCAGCCCTACTCGAATACACTTCATCGGCAAGAGAAATTGCATGTTCTCCATATTGAATGGCTTTAGTAAATTCACCCGTTATTCTATAAAATTGACAGAAACTTCCATATACCTTTACTCTTGAAGAACCACTCATTTTATCAATCATTACTTGATCAATTTGCTGGATAAGTCTTTTGCATTCATTCAATCGCATTGAGTCTATTAATACATCACAAGCAACCATTATAAGAGATCCAAAATCATCAACTCCAAAATATTTTGAATTGCTCTCAAATAGTGATTTTGCATCGTTTAAATACTTAGTAGCTTCAACAAAAAGACCTCGATGACCGTTTATTAGAGCTAATTCACAAAAAAATTGAAATTGATAGTATGAACTTTTAACATTGCTTAAAATCCAGTTTGATAATTTCTGAACTTCATCAAATTGAATTTTATGAGATAAAGATTTTGAAAGATTTATTATTGTTTCATTATATGTTGGATGATAGGATTTAGAAAGTGCATCAAGACCTAAATATAACTCTTTCAAAGCAATTAATTGTTTAACATTATTTACAGGTACTACTTGAACTTTTTCTAATAAATTCGATTTAGATTTTAAGAAATCAATCTGATTATCTGTAAGTAATGCAATAAGACCTGAGCCCAATTCACGAATAAATCCTCGCAGCTTTTGTTCAACACACTCTACATCGCCAAAAGTACCATTTTCATTGACAATTCCGGTTGCGAATATTGGTAGATCTCCAAAAGGTAATGTATCAGAATGAAGGCTTCCAAGAGTTCTTAAAACTGAAATCAGAAGTGGTAGTTGTACACTCTGTCCATCAAATAAATCAATATGAATTGGAATATCAATATTAAAACTTAATGCTTGAAGCCATCTTACAGGCAGAACACTCCCATTAACTTCTTCCCAACAATCTTCTACAAGTTTTAAAATCTCCATCAAATATTCAAGGCTTGAGTGATTGGCATTTTTTTTTCCAAACATACCAAAAGCATCTGAAACATGCCATTCTGTGGATGGTATTATCTGAACAGGTATTATAAATCCTTCATCCAAAGATTTATAATGAACAGGGAAAATATTTTTTGGTGTTATGATTCGTGGAGTTTTAAAACAACCAATATTTACTTCAATATAACTGAATGCTTGTTTTAATTTTTCATTGAAAATACTCTCATTCGCATAGATATACTCATTTTCCTTCTTTTCAATTTCTTTTATAATCTCCCAATTTTCTTTTAATACCTCATTACTTTTAATTATTTCATTTAAAATGAAAATTGGATTTGAACGGCTTAAAAACTTTAAAATCAGAAGATATTGGGAATTATTAAAGTTATTCATTATATCACCTAAAATTGCATTAAGGCCAAACAGTCTTTAGACCAGTATTTCTGATGGACGACATATCCTGGAACCTTGCCTATAAGGAAGTTCGCATGGAAAGTAAACATCCATGAAAAAAGCATCCTAACTTATTGCGAATATCATATAGCGAATGGTGTTGACGAAACGATGAATAATAACATTAAAAATGTTAATGTCATAGTGTAAGAAGTTATAAATGTCCTCAACACTAATCATGCACTGTATGGGAAAGCCAAAAACAACTAAAACCTGCACAAATTTGTGTAACTAACAATAAATATTTATAATAAAACCAATAATAAGTAAATCTTACAAAGGTGTGATCTAAAAATAAAAAATATATTATTAAAATCAACTAATTTTTGTACATAATTACTACTCCCTCCTAATCCCAATACTCAGCACCTCCAATGACTTCTCATGAGCATAACCTAAAGTCGTAGAAAGGTCTGCATGATCGATGAAGACTTGAATATCTCTCGGATCAATCCCTTTCTCTCTGAGGATTGTAATAAAAGTATGTCTAAATGAATGAAGCGTTAAAGTCTCGTGTCCTTTTTCTCTGAATAGTTTTGTAATCTTTCTTGTAAGTTCTCGTTTTGAATATATCTGAAATAGATATTCTTTATCATCGTATTTAGTTAGAAAATATTGAAAATCAATTAAGTTCTCATCGGGTATTCTTCTTGTGATTTGATGTTTATCACGGCTTTTTATATTTATCGGTCTGTAAATGCCCCTTTCAATATCCACATCATTTCGGTTTAAATCTAAAATTTCGTTTCTCCTGCGCCCTGTATTGGCGTAAATACGGCATATTCTCCATATATCTTCAGTAGCATTCTCTTTGACATATTTTAAAAAGTCTATTAATTCAGAATAGGTCATATGTCTTTTTTTCTTGTCCTCCGGCAAAGGCTTAAACCTGGCAAATGGATTTCTATTAATCTTTTCATCATCAACCAATCTTTGAAAAGCCGCTCTCATGCCCCTGAGATAAGAATTAATAGCACCGGCTTGTAATACTTTATCCATTAAACTTTCTTTGATATCATCAACGCTTTCACGTCTGATATTTAATATAGAATACTCTTTCCCATAGATAGACTTTAAAACTCCAATAATAGTAATGTAATCTTTCTTTGTCTTCTCAGAAAGTCCCTCAAGCCTGCATTTTCTTAATGTAAAACTTTCAAGCCATTCAATAGTATATTCAATCCCGCTATTATCAACTATCCCAAATTGAACTACATTTGATATTCTTTCAATCTGCTCCCTGGTAAGATTTGATTTCTTATGTTTTGTTTTCTTTCGAATCCGTTTCTTTCCATTGGGATCATTCTCATCATAACGCCATACCCACCAATAAGGGCTATCTTTTCTATCCCAAATGTGCCAGATAAGTTTTGATCGTTGTCTTCCCATATCAATCCTGATAATTATTTATTTGATCAAACAAATCATTTGCATACGAATCATGATCACTTTCATTTTTCTTTCCATCTTTCAAATACTTGAAATTCTCATTGCCGGAATAAATTTCAATAAATTCTGTCAATCCAATATGTTTTATTAAAATTTGAAAAAGTTTTTCAGTCCCAAGATATTGGATAACACGAACAATGCCACTTAATGCATCAGCATCATTTTTTAATAAATTCAACATGTCAGAATTTCGATTACTCATTAAAACTTAATCCAACAAATTTTCATTTCAAAGTATATCTTTTCATCTTGTTTTAAATATCATTTAAATGGTCACTATAACCTATCTTATTGACATCTTAATTCTTATTATTTAATTTGTGTCCTTAAATAATCAAAGTGCATCACGGCTTTAAAAAATTAATCGACCATGGTACTTGTTTCAGCGAAATAACCGTCCCCTGTCGGATCTTTTTTGACTTTTGATCTTGTGATACGGCCAAGAGTTCTACGGGCACTTTTTGGATTAAAAAAGGAACCAAGATATACTCTTTCATTTGAAGTCAAAAAGGCAGCGACTTCCTTAAAATCCTTTCTTTGTCTCATCCGTTTTAGTACATTTGGATCATTACTTTGAAAGCGAAATGTTTTTCCTCCCCGCACTTCCTGCCACATGTAAGTTTTATACATTTATTGCACTCCTGATTTATTTTTGATTTATTTCACCAAAGGCATTTATTAATTCTTTGATTAATATGTTTGATTCTGAATCCATTAATAAATATCTTTCACATGCATTTTTAATTTTATTTATATATGAATATGGTGGTTTTGATTTTGCATTTCTAATCATCCATGCTTTTATATTCTCGAATGTTTTAAATTCTTCTAATAAAAACGTAATACTGTATCGTAAGAAAAATTCATTTATAGCACCTTTATTAGGTTTATCTTCAAAACATTGACTCAATAATACATCTGGATCATTATTGAAGGTTTTATTCGAGTCACAATAAGAATCAAAAATGAAGAACTCTTTTTTTATAGTGTAAGAAAACACTTCATTCAATTCTTCATATGAATTAAATATTGATTGAAAATTATGAATTGAAGGAATGTGTCTTTTAACTGAGACGTATTTTTTAAAACGAACTTCACATCTTAGACTATTTTCTGGAAGAAAACGAACAGAGCGGTTTTTATTTTTTTGACAAACATACTTATTATAAAATCCAATCTCTCTTTGAGTGTATATTCCGGTCCAAACCTGCCACCCATTCCGGTGAAACCTGCCACCTGTTCCGGCTGAAAGTTGCCACCCATTCCGGTTGAA
>JAFGOZ010000190.1 GCA_016926235.1 Bacteroidales bacterium
ATCCGCCGAAATGTCAGGAAAAAATCAATGGAAAATGACCGTTATCAGGCCCCGAAATGGGGGGGGCAGCTTAGTCCGAAATATCCAAAAGATGGACATCCAAATTCAAAATACAATAAGTTAGTAGGAAAGATACTTGCAGATCAAGTTAGGTCAGTTCTCGATAATACTAACTAATGAGACAATGTTGAATTATATTGTTTTAAAATATTAATCAATCTAAATAATTATCAAATTGAAATATCAAACAATTTTTTTATTCTTTCTTGTTTTCTTAGCAACATTTAGCATACGTGTTTATTGGTTTTCTCAAAAAGATGGTTTATTTGTTGATGAAGCCTTATCTATAACCTTTTCATCCAATAATGGATATTTGTGGAGTAAGAATTACGAGTATAATAGGGGGTATTCTGGAAGTGAATTGAAAAAAATAACTTTAGGAACTGGAAATACTCAAAGAACTTTGTTCCAAGAAATAATTGATTTGAGAAACGATAGCAAAGATCCTGTTCATACAAATTATTATTTTACTTTATTAAGAGTTTTTCTTTCTGGGGAAAAGTCTGGCAGTGTTAATGCGATTATAGTTAGAGCAGGAATTCTGAATTTGTTATTGTTTTCTTTTTCTTTTTTTCTCTTTTTCTTTTTTTTAAAATCAATTTTTAAAAATAATATAGTTTCGCTTGTAGGTTGCTTTTGTGTATTTGTAACCCCAAGCACTGTTTCAAGTACGCTTTTTTTTAGAGAATATCAGCTTCAAGGATCAATGTTGCTTCTTATTCTTTTTGTATTTTACTACTTCCGTAATATCAAATATCAAATCAAGTCAGCTAATATCAATTCGTTGTTTTTTATTTTGTTCTCGTTTTGTTGCTCTTTATTTCTTCTTTCTGGATACTTCTCAATAGTGTTTATCTCTCTTCTTTTTTTGTATATAATTCTCGACAGGCAACATAATGATTTATTTGGGAATAATATTATATACATAATTTTGCTTGCAATTGTTTTTATTTCACTTATATATCCGAGATACTTGCTTTTTATTTTATCTTCTGCGTTGTCGTTGATAAAAATTGGAGGATTTGAGGAGAGTGTACCACTGCTGATCCCTGAAGAAGCCTTTTTCACTAAAATTTTAAATTCGTTTATTTTATTGACTAAGATGATATACAACCAATTCCTTTCAATTTGGGGCTTAATTATTGTTTTATTCAATATAATATATTTGCTTGTATTAAAGATTAGAATACATTTTAATCGTGAGGTACTTTGGATTTCTGTTATCGCATTCGTATCAATGATTATAATTATGGCATTTGCGCCATTTAAAACAATGCGTTATGTTATGGCTTTTTTCCCTTTATTAATACTCTTTCCTATTCTGTTTTTATCTTCCATAAAAAAGAGGGTACCCTTACTTATATTCTCAGTATTATATTGTTTATCGTTTTCTGTTAATGTGTTTAATGGAGAAAGACTTGATAATAAGTATCATAGAATTGACAATGTGTTGAATAATGGCAAATCATTATACCAATTTACTAATGAGGAAGATATCCCTGTTCTTATATACAATTTAAACAGTTGGGAGTATGGTGGACTTATACCATATTTAAGCGATAACCAGACTTATATTTTTGTAGATGATTTAAGTTTGAAACAAGACGTTATTCCAGATAAATTCTTCTTATTAGCATCAGAATCATCTGTTGGTGTGGATTTTAAGTATTTTCGATTTGAGGGTTACGAAATTGTTGCTGAACATAATGAGGCTACGCGTTTTTATTGTATAAAGATGCAGCGAAATAGTTTATAGTAAAACATCAAAAACTTAAGTAACTATTAGAAATTTATGAAAACACAAGACTCAAATATTAATTTTTCTGTAAGTATTTTGTTGCCTGTAATAAATGAAACGTTTTCATTAAAACAAACAATCAATGTTATTGAAGAAGCAAATAATCGATATATAGAAGAGTTCATAATAGTTTATTGCAAAAAAACGACAGATGAAAGTTGGAAAGTAATAAATGAATTAATGGATATTTATGACAATAAGATTATTTTACTTGAACAAAAATTACCTTATCTCGGAGGTGCAATGCGGGATGCTTTTGAAATTTGCAAGGGAACTCATGTAATTATCATGGCAAGTGATCTTGAAACTGATCCTGTATTGGTAAAACAATTTATTGAAGAAGCTTTAAATGCCCCGGATATGATTATTACTGCTACAAGATGGAAGGGAGGCCAGTTTAAAGGATATAATCCGTTGAAATTAGTACTTAATTATGTATTTCAAAAATTATTTTCATTGCTATACGGTGTAAATCTTACAGATATGACTTATGGATTTAGAATTTTACCAGTAAAGTTAGTGAACTCTATTCGCTGGGAGGAGTTGAGACATCCATTTTTATTTGAGACATTATTAAAACCACTGAAACTTGGTGTAAGAGTAAAAGAATTACCAACAAAGTGGAATGCCCGGCTTGAAGGAAACTCACAAAATACATTTTTTAGAAACTTTGCTTATTTCAAAATTGGTATAAAAGTTCGATTCATGAATATATCGCAGATTAAGTAATTGACAGAATATTAATTAAAATAAAATAAGGCTATACTAAATTATTAAACTCAAGATGAATCTTATGAAAAAAGTTATTGTTACAACGACTATTAATTCGCCCACTGAAGCGATTCAAAAATTTGATTCAATGCCTGATTGGGATTTGGTTGTGATAGGAGATTTAAAGACTCCAAAAGACTACCGGTTGAAAAGAGGTATCTATGTATCACCCGAAAAACAAGAGAAATATGATAAGCAACTTTCTGATGCAATTGGTTGGAACTGTATTCAGAGAAGGAATTTTGGTCTACTTTGGGCAAATGACATGAAGGCCGATATGGTAGCTGTGGTAGATGATGATAATATTCCGATGGATGGATGGGGTGAGAATTTACTTATAGGGAATACTACTGAAGTGAATTATTATGAGACAGATATACCAGCATTTGATCCTATTGGAGCCACAAATCACAAAAATCTATGGCATAGAGGATTTCCGTTGCAATTGATTCCAAGTCGTGTGTATTCAAATAAAATTAAGAAAGAACTAGACGCTGATATACAAGCGGATTTTTGGAATGGTGACCCAGATATTGATGCAATATGCAGAATGGAGCACGCACCAGATTGTGTTTTTGAAGATATTTTTTTCCCAATATCGGCGAACAAGCTTGCTCCTTTTAACTCGCAAAATACCTTTTTAAAAGGAGCATTGCTTAAAGATTATTTCCTTTTTCCTCATGTTGGAAGAATGGACGATATCTGGGCTTCATTTTATTTACAAGCTAAGAATAATTGTAAGGTTGTATATGGTAAGGCATCAGTATATCAGGAGCGAAACCCACATGACCTTGTTAAGGATTTGAAACAAGAATATTTAGGATATGAAAATAATCTCAAAATTGTCCAAGAATTACCCAATAATGCTGATGCACTCTTAAAATATCTTCCAGAGGTATCGGTTCTAGCTTTTAAGTTATATAAAAAACATTATACACGATGAAAAAAGTTTTAATCACTGGTGGAGCTGGTTTTGTTGGGCGTCATTTTACCAAAAGTATGCTTGATAAAGGTCACGTAGTTTATTGTGTTGATCCTATTGCTGATTATACTGGAGGTTTAGATCCTGAGAAAGGTTGGCCTCTTTTTAATCCATTTGATTATAAAAACTTTAAATTTTACAAAGAGGATTGCAGGATGTTTTTTAAAAGAATTAATGACACAGACTTCGATTATTGTTTTCATCTTGCAGCTATGGTGGGCGGAAGGTTGATGATCGAAAACAACCCTCTAGTAGTCGCTGATGATCTTTCCATTGACTCAGAGTATTGGCAATGGGCTAAAGAAACACATCCTAAAAAAACAATTTGCTTTAGTTCAAGTGCTGCTTATCCTGTTGAATACCAAAGAGCTACTAATTATAAATTATTGAGCGAAGACATGATCGAGTTTAATAAAAAAATTGGCATGCCTGATATGTCATACGGTTGGGCGAAACTAACCAATGAATATTTGGCTAAGTTGGCATATGAGAAGTATGGATTGAATTCAGTTGTATATCGACCTTTTTCGGGTTATGGTGAAGATCAGGATTTTACCTATCCATTTCCTAGTATTTGCAAAAGAGTATTGGAAAATAAGAATAAGAATAATTTGACAGTATGGGGGAGTGGCAGTCATATGAGAGATTTTATTCATATATCTGATTGTGTTGAAGGTGTATTGAAGACTATGGATAAGATAAATAATGGAGATGCCCTTAACTTATCTACAGGTATTTTTACAAGCTTTAAGCAGTTCGCTTCTATGGCTGCTAATATATGCGGATATAATCCTGAAGTAAAAGGAACATCTGATATGCCAGAGGGTGTATTTGCAAGAGCAGGTGACCCAACTAAGTTAAATAAATTTGGGTATAAATATTCTATTCCATTAAAAGACGGAATAATTAAGGTAATGAATTTTTTTCAACTAAATTATTGATATTTTGCATCAATGACTTATGTTTTATAAATAGAAGATATGCATATCAATTTCGGCAATTTGCTATGGTTATTTTTTCTTAATAAAATGATGCGGGGTAAAAGCAAACGGAAGAAAACCAAGTTTTAATTCTATTAAATGTTTCATTATTATTACTCCACATAATATTCATCAATAAAAAAAGAGCTGAATGGAAATCCAAACAGGCATTTGGGAAGATGAAATAGGGGTTTGGGAAGATTGCATCAAAATTGTTTGGTGGCAGAATAAAGTATAGGTATTTTTAATGATTTAGAAAAGTTGTTAATAGCAAAATAAATAAAAGGGTTTAGTACATGACAAAATATAAATCGCTGAATATCAGCAAAATAAGTATATAAATATTTGGATAAAACCCTGAATATCAGTATCTTACGAAAGATTTCCACATCAATTAGTAAGAATGATGATATCCAGAGTTGAGCATAAAAGTAGTGAATTAGTTTCCATTTTCCATCAACAAACAGGTTGGAATTTGGCACGGGTTAAGTTCTTTGTTTTAATGATTACTGCCCTTTGTAAAGTTCAATCAGTTGGTTTTGAGAAACTGGCCTCAGCCTTTGATTCCAAAGCAGATACTACCTCTTCCTTGCGAAGGATACAACGGTTTATGGCCTCGTACCTATTGGATATTGATTTGATAACATTATTAATATTCAGGATGTTACCGCACAGGCCCCCATATCGATTGGCTATGGACCGTACAAATTGGAAGTTTGGAAAGCAAAACATTAATGTTCTGGTAATTGCAGTTGTGTATCATGGAGTTGTTTTCCCCTTGTTATTCAAGCTATTACCAAAGTTTGGCAATTCAAATACCAATGAACGAATTAACTTGATTGAGAAGTTTATCCACCTTTTTGGATCAGCGGCACTGGATTGTTTAACAGCAGATCGTGAGTTTGTTGGTGAAAAATAGATCAAGTATCTGAACGACAACCATATTAGGTACTATATCCGTATCCGGGAGAATTTCTGGGTATTGCAACCGCACAATGGCAAACAAGTAAAGGCCAGATGGCTGTTTGCTGATTTAGCAATGAACGGGTGCCGGGTAAACCATCGAATTGTTTATTTGAACAACCA
>JAFGOZ010000191.1 GCA_016926235.1 Bacteroidales bacterium
AACAGATTGCCTATAGACACTTTATTCGACAAAATGATATAAATAGATATTATTCAGTAACTTAAATGTGTCAAAGTAGAATTAAATGCAAATTGATGTTTTACTGCAACAATGATATATTTAAATAAGTTAAAAAGAGAAATGAAAATGCAAAACACAAAATGACTTATGATTTAGTATACGTATAAGTTGTAATCTATTCTCAAATTATTCATAACCAGGAACAATAACTATAAAATCAGATTTAAAAGCCATAAGTTTTGCCTTCATTGAATTGTTATATCTGGCATTATATGCAACAGACCTTTTTCTCATTATAAAATAAACATCAATTTTTGATAAATCCTTTTCAGAAATACTGCAGGAGCTATAATTGAAGGTAAACCCCTTTTTATGTTTTTTGGGGAGTAATGACCGGATGTGTTCCAGGCAATTCTCGTTTTCAGCGATAAAAACTATTTCACTGTCGCTTTTCACAGGCAGGCGAATTATCCTGTCAATGATGGTATTAAATGATGGTTCATGATCAATATTTCGGGGTAAATGCAAATTTATCTTTTCTATTTTATCTATTTCAGTGGATATGTTCACTCCATAAACAGTCTGCTGACCAGATAACATATTATCAAAAATACTGCCAAATATTCTCTGGGATGCAGATGTTTTGTTATTCCATCCAATAACTATATCTGAAGCCATATATTCCTTTGCTGCCCTAAGGATACCACTTGCAACATTCAGGTCAATACGTGTAATGACCTTTATGTTTTCACTTAAATTGTTGAAATCAGCAACATTCCTTTCAAGTACTTCTCTTATTTTTATAAGGCTCTCCTTGGTGCTCCTTTCATTGTTTTCAATATGCAATACATAAACGGGTTCTAAATACTGTAGTGTCTGAAAGCTGTTGGCAATAGAAACCAGATTGGCCATTGTACCAGGATTAGCTATGGGAACCAGTATATTCCCTGAATGCTTCTCTGCTTTAAGAAAATCCATTGACAGAGCCAGCTTCTTGCTGTATTTTTCAGTAATAAAGGATGCTGCAAGGCAACTGACCAGAATAACAATTATCGTAGCATTAAAAACAGAAATATCCAACATTTGTCTTTCATAACCGATTAAGATAATAGCAATAGTAGCAGCAGCATGTGAACTGGTCAAACCAAAAAGAAGATTTCTCTGGATAGTTGTAAAGTGTAGGATTTTTTGGGAAATATAAGCCGCCAGCCATTTTCCGGCAAAGGCAGTTGCAATAAGAACCGATGAAACAAGCCAAAAATAAGTACCTGAGAACACTACATTAATATTAATCAGCATACCTGCACCTATGAGGAATACGGGGACAAATAAAACGTTACCCACTAAATCAATATGGTGCATTAATAGCGAATTTTTGGGAATACTTTTGTTCAGTGCCAAACCTGCAACAAATGCACCAATAATCGGTTCCAACCCAATTAATTTTGCCAATAGGGCTGATAAGCATACCAAAAACAATATAAACAGGTAATGAACCGGCCTGTCTCGTTTAACATGTTTAAAAAACCATCCTGCTGTTTTCGGATATGTATAAAAGATCAAAACAATATAAATTGTAAATGACAGGAACAATCTTACAAGTATATTAGTTATTCTGACATCCTGGTAATCATGGGTTATCAATGATAGAATGGTCAATACGAGTGTGTCAGTGATTATGGTTCCTCCCACTGCAGTAAGAACTGAGATATCCCTCGTCACACCTGCTTTTCTTGCTATCGGGTATGCGATCAATGTATGAGTAGAAAACATTATGGACACGAGAATGATGGCATGAAATTCCAATATAAGAAAATGTTTCGAAACCAGGAATCCTATGGCAGCAGGGATTATGAATGTCAGGAAGCCAAAAATAATACTGTTTTTTCTTGTTAGTTTAAACTTTTCCGTATTAAGCTCCAACCCTGCCATAAACATGATATATAATAACCCCACCGTTCCTAATAGTTCAATACTTGCATCCCTCTTAAGAATATTAAAACCATAAGGCCCGGCTATAATACCCATTATAATAAAAGAGGCTACATCCGGTACCCTGATAATACGGAAAACAAATGGCGATAAAAATATGATCCCTATAAGTAGTGTAAAAATAAGAAGCGGCTCATGCAAAGGGAATATTGAGTTTGTTATGATCATTCCTTTTAATTAGATTCGAAACAGTTACGTTAGTAAATATACAATATAACCTGCATAACCAGTTAATAAAATACCTGCTTCCCACCTGTCCAACTTATATTTTTTTCCGCTGAACATAAAAACAAACAGAAGTACCGTAGCAACAATCAGCAAAAGAATATCAAAATCAAACGACTTATTATAGGTTACCGGCTTAATTATCGCACTAATTCCCAGAATAAAGAAAACATTAAAGATGTTTGAACCAATAATATTACCTATAGCAATATCACTATTCCTTTTAAATGCTGCAACTACAGAAGTCATGAGTTCGGGCAACGAGGTGCCGGCAGATACAATAGTAATCCCTATGAGTTTCTCACTTGCACCAAGATGATGAGCAATAATAACAGCTTTGTCAACTACCAGCTTACTGCCTCCGACCAATGCGATTAAACCGGCAACAATAATTAAAATAGAAACCTTTGGTTTGATAATTTTGAATCCGGCTTCAAGGGGTTCATCCTTTTTTCGAAGATTAATACTTATATAACCAATAAAAAGGATAAAAAACCCCAGCAATATAATCCCATCTATCCTGTTTAAACTAAATTGATTGGTTTGATTAAAACTATAATTAGCCAGTAAAATAAGGACAATTGCAGCCAGCAGGGAAAAGGGAATTTCATTCCAAATGGTTTTAACCTGAACAGTAAGCGGATATACCAATCCGGATAATCCCAGAATAAGCATCAGATTAAAAATATTACTTCCGACAATGTTACCCAGGGTTACATCGTTGTAACCTTTAATTGACGAGAAGATGTTTACAACAAGCTCAGGGGCCGAGGTGCCAAAAGCAACAATTGTGAGGCCAATGGCTAATTCAGAAACCCGATAATGCTTGGCAAGGGATATAGAACCGTCTACTAACCAGTCTGCACCCTTAACAAGTATGGCAAATCCGAGGATTAAAAGAAGTATGTGTATAGTCATGTTGCAAAGTTTTGATTAAGACGACAGAAAGCTGTTTAGTAACTGATTTTTTTATTCTGTCAATAACCTCACCTCTCCGCAACCTGCTTTTAGATTAATTGTTCATTTTAACAATAAAAACCTGTTACAAATGCGACCTCTAACATCTTAATATCAAATAATTAAATTCCTCCAAGATGAAAAAACTAATTATAATTGCCTTTATATTTTCTTGTGCATCTGTTTATTCACAAGATGAAGTACTGCCCCAAAATGTTGAATCTGCTTTTAAAAATAAATACCCGACATCAAGGCTTGATGGTTGGAGATTTGAAAAAGAATTATATTATATTGATTTTATAACAAAATCCATTTCGTACACTTCAGTTTTTAACGAACAAGGAGAATGGCTGGAAACCTCTGAAGCGATTTCTGATTTTGACATTCCCCAGGCTTTAAAGGATTATATAAAACACAATTATCCTCAGGGGATTATCTCTTATAGCGAAAAGGTCGTGACCTTAGATAGTCCGGGATTTATAAGGACTAATATTGTTAACGATATGAAATTCATCGTAATACAATGTGATAATAACGGATCAAATATTAAAGTCACAAAAGTAGAAGATGAGTGATAATTATTGTACATAATATCATTATACCGTTTATAATAAAAACAAAGCATATAATATTAAAATTTTAGGAAGACGAAAGTAAATATTTCATAAAATTCGGAGTCCTTATTTCCAAAAACATCACAAACTTTTCAATTAATTATCCATCATATACATAATAAAATTTGTTATGGATAAATAGTTACTTATACTCGCCGGTCCGTCTTAATATAATAAAAATACATATTTATGAAAACCGGATTGGGACCATATAGTGAGGTTGGTCATATCGTTAACAATTTTGTTAAATCTATTGTTACAGCCATACCTGGTAAATCTTTTTATATTAAACCTGAATCAAAGGTATTTATTAAAAGAAGGGAGTTAACTTATAAGGATCATCGTAAAGCTTTTGACATTCCTTTGTACGCAAAACCTTTATTTGAAAGGCAACTACTCATTAAAGAGAAAAAGAAAAAATAAAAGAATTTGTCTGGAAATTCATTCCCGACAAATTCCTATATGTAACATTACTTAAAACTTTTACCTATGCTGATTATAAAAAAAACAGGTGAAGGCTATTATTTAGCATCCCTGGCAAATGGATATGTAAAACTTGGCAGAACTGAATGCCATAAACTGAAACGTGATTTGTCTGAGATAGTAAAACCACACCGTGAAATATCAGTTGACCTCAAGGGAATTAAAGAGATTGATCCGGGAGGCATGAAAATACTGTATGAGCTTAGAAATAATGCAGGTAATAAAAAATGTACGATACGATTCATTAACATTGATTCCGGAATCTCAGTGGATATAAATGGCCCTAAAAAGAAACGGATTCAATTACTTGATCAATCAGAGGCTGATTTGTGACCGGGCGAGGTTAAATTATTTTAAATTCTCAGATTTTCTTAGCTACATGAAATATTTTGTATTTCTATTGATTCAGAAAAATTATTTCCCAACTCAATTAATACTCTCATCCATATATCCCCATTACGATCCACCAAACCGGTTAATCCATTACCCTTGACAATAACCAGTTTTACAAAAGCATCAAAACTATCTGCCTTCTGGTAGACTTTTACATTGCCGTATGATGTTCCATTAAATATATAATTTGACAACTCACTATAGGAGGAATTATCTTTATTGAATTCATTTCCATTTATGTTATAATATTCAACTTTAACCTGGTTTTTATTCAGGTGTGCTTCAATACTAAAATTTGAATAACCCTCCAAAGAATTTTTTATGGTGATATGATCATCACACGTACCACAATCTGCATTTGGGTCATAATCAGTTGTATGCTCTACTAAAACCTCATCAACGATCAATGTCAAAACAGAATCATTCTGTTCATTTCTGAAAGTAAGGATATCGCCGGCTTCATATGAGAACCAGTCAAGTATATCTCTGTCAAAATCAGGACAGTCAATTTGTCTGCTGCAACTAATCAGCACAATTAAACCTGAAATAAGTGAAGTGAGTTTTAGAATTGTTCTCATAATTTGGGTTTATTTGTCAATAAGACGCTTTATCTTCATAAATGGTTGCCCCCAAATCATATTAAAAATAAGTTCAATTACATTAATAATACTTTTTTCATGAGGCTGTCATCCAAGTAATTGCCATTTATTCATTGAGATAAGCTTACAAAATATTTCGATTTATTATTGAATATTTTTATTTTCAAAAGGGCTGGATTACAGATAAAGCCTAATCGGGATAATTTGATGAAAAATTAATATACTTGCATATAATTCAATAAATATTAAAACCTACACTATGGCATTAGAAGTAAAAAAAGTTGATTATTTCAACATTACAATCGATAGTAATTCTGAAGAAGCATCCCAATTGCTTTCAAAATTTGCAAACGCGGGCATTGGCTTGCTGGCTTTTAAGGCAGTTCCTTTACAACACAAAAAGAGCTTTTTTACACTTTTCCCAAATAACAGTCTAAAAATGAAAGACGAGGCAAAGAGAGCCGGATTAAAAATGGATGGCCCGTACAATGCTATAATAATAAAAAGTGATAACGATGATCCGGGTGAATGTGCAGGTGTATTTAAAAAACTATCCCTGGCCGGAATTAATGCTTATGAATCCTGCGGTATAGCCGACATTAAAGATAGTTATGGCATGGTACTCTACCTTGACCCGGAAGACTGTGATAAAGCTTTAAAAGCATTGAAAGCATGAATTTATATGAAAAGCAGGACATCCAGCACATGATGAATTACCAATAAATAAAGGGATATGAAACTTTTGAATTTAATCATACTTTATACATTCCTTCAATTAAATAAACAAGCCCGGGAATTTAAAAGAGAAAATCTTTTCGATGAAGACTGGAAATTTTACAAGTTTATACCTAAATCGTCTGGGAGAATGGGAGCCTGTAAAAGAAGCTTTTAATCAAGGATTAATTGATGAGATTCAAGCTTATTCTACAAACTCAACTTCTGTTCCTAAAATCCCCTACTTATTGCTTGTATCTTACAAGCTCTCTTACCCTTCTTCTTTGCATCTTCAACACTAATATTGTATATTTTCAGGAAAAAAAATCAAAAGTGGCGCTAATCAAGGTATATTTGGCATATATTTTATATTTTAACAGAATATTATTTGTTGAATAAATCATGAAAATGAAACATCCATGATAAATATTTTAACACACACAAGCATGATTATAAGCGAAAATCATCCGCTCAGGTAAAAGCTTCATGGATGTTCCATCTGACCATTAAAAATAAATTATAAACAGATGAAAAACATAACCCCGATACTTATTTGCATTATTTCACTGATTTCGTGCAACCAAAACACGAAAGAAAAGATGCAGACCGGAAAGTTTGAACCTGATTGGGAATCATTAAAACAGTACGAAGTACCCGAATGGTTTCGTGATGCAAAATTTGGTATCTGGGCACACTGGGGTCCGCAATGTCAGCCGGAGCATGGAGACTGGTATGCCAGATATATGTACGTTGAAGGGGATTGGAAGTACAACTGGCATGTGGAAAATTATGGACACCCATCTGAATTTGGATTCAAAGACGTGATACATGAATGGAAAGCTGAAAACTGGGATCCCGAAAAATTGGTTGCACTATACAAAAGGGCGGGTGCCAGATATTTCTTTGCCATGGGCAATCACCATGATAACCTGGATATGTGGGACAGCAAATACCAGGAATGGAACTCAGAGGATGTAGGCCCTCATAAAAACATCCTTGAGAGGTGGGCTAAAGCTGCAAGAAACAACGGGCTGCCTTTTGGAGTAAGCATTCATGCTGCACATGCATGGATCTGGTATGAAGTATCGCAGGACGCTGACAAAGCAGGCAAATATGCAGGCTTACCCTATGATGGCAAGCTTACGAAAGAAGATGGAAAAGGAAAGTGGTGGGAAGGTTTAGACCCGCAAAAATTATACGCACAAAACCATCCTGTAAGTGCAGGCCATGAAAATGTAAGAACTATTCATTCGCAATGGGGATGGGAAAATGGCGCCACTCCCCCATCGGAGGAATATTGTCTCAATTTTTACAACCGGACACTTGATATGATCAATAAGTACAATCCTGATTTAATTTATTTTGATGACACCGGTTTACCATTATGGCCTGTGAGTAATGTTGGCCTTGAAATAGCAGCACATTTTTATAATTCAAACATGAAATTACATGATGGCAAACTTGAGGCTGTACTTTTTGGTAAAATACTTACCGAAGAACAAAAAGAATGTATGGTTTGGGATGTAGAACGCGGAGCCCCCGATAAAATTCAGGAAATGCCGTGGCAATCATGCACCTGTATTGGAGGATGGCATTACGACAGGGGTATTTATGACAAAGATGGATACAAATCACCTAAAACAGTTATGCAATTGTTAGTAGATATTGTCAGCAAGAACGGGAATCTTCTGCTTAATATTCCTGTCAGGGGGGACGGTTCAATTGATGAGAAAGAATTAAAGGTGGTTGAAGGCATAACCATGTGGATGGATATTAACAGCGAGTGTATCTATGACACCAGGCCATGGTTTGTCTACGGCGAAGGTCCAAAGGCAGATAGCGCCAACCCTATAAATGCCCAGGGATTTAACGAAGGGAAAGGTGAACCTTATAGTTCAAAAGATATAAGATTTACTAAAAAAGACAGTGTTTTATACGCCATTGTTATGGAGCTGCCTGAAAACAACAAGGAGATACTAATTAAATCGCTTTTCACCGGAAGCCAATATTATAGTGAAAACTTAGACAAAGTTGAAATGCTGGGCGGTAAAATCATTTCATATAAATTTGATGAAGACGCATTACGTGTATTACTTCCTGATAATATGGATTTGATTGCCCCAGTGGTGCTTAAGATATATTAATCCTCAATTATTACAATTATTGGAGACTCAATATGTTTGATATCGTTCTTCCTTCCCTGACGGATTAATTCATTACCATTTTCATCATACTCTTTTGGAAGATTATCCAAAACCTGCCGTATAGTTACCTCTCCACTCACTTTTATCGTTTTACCATTGAGTTTTTCGGCCGTTTCATAGTCAATATTTACTACATAACCATTCATATAAATGCCATCCTTTGTGGTATTAGCTATATCCATTTTAGTGATAAAGGTAATTGTGTCGGTTGTCGTTTTTGATTGTTTATTTAATGTATCTACTGTTTGAGAATAAGCTATTGAAGATAAATGAATAAATGAATAAATGAATAAATAAAAATATTAAAATAGGTTTCATCTGTTTATATTTTTAATTTTTAATTGACTTCATCGATCTCTCCGCCGCGGCAGATCAGATGCAAATAAGCCCAGCAGAGAAAGTCTAAAGAAATGTGGTATTTACTTTACCGCAATTTTCAAAGATTGTACGTAATTGCCTGTTTTTAACCTGCAAATATAAATGCCTGGTTCAATATTTTTATTAATAAAGTTCCATTCTCGTTGATATTGACCTGTGTAAAGGTATTCGTTAACTAATGAAATAACAAGTTTCCCATTTATGTCAAACACATCGAGATTTACCTGTGATGAATTTGGGATATAAAAATCAATTATGGAAAAATTGATCGCTGGGTTTGGGTATGCTGCAAGCATATTCTGTTTTATCTTAACAGGATTAACCAGTGAAGTATTTGTTGTATCTGTCATATATTTTAATCCGGGAACCCTGTCTCCATAAATATTAGTACCGGTCTTTAAAATATTTATGGAAAGGTAATAGTCCCCTATTGTATTCATGGACTTTACTAAAAGTTTATTAACCCCTTTTTTAATCTGGACTGTCACATCATTTGTTTTTTTTCTGGAAGCCGGTAATACTTTTTCACCATTAATATAAACATATATATCCTCATCGCTTCCGGCACTTAAAACGGCTTCCTGTGATACAGGAGAATAGAAATATGTAA
This sequence comes from Bacteroidales bacterium, assembly GCA_016926235.1. The sequence goes on from JAFGOZ010000191.1 coordinate 9,191, forward strand.
ATGCGTAAGTAACAATATTGGTTTGCCCGTTATAATAACTCAACAGATCACAATTATCGTCTAAAAAATATACTGATTGAGACCATCCATCCTGGCCTGGTTCAGGCTCTATACCTGCTTCTCCGGAAATATATTCCTGAGAAATTGAAGTACCGGAAAATGCCTGGGATAAAATCCATTTTCGGTTACACATTCCGAAAGCCATGCCACTTCTTTCGACTTCTTTTTTGACACTCTCAATGGAAGCTCCCACAACATTAATAAGAGCCTCATTATTTGTTCCCATTCCTACCCTCTCGGCAAGTGTGATATGGTCAATATCAGCCGGATTGATGCAAAACAGTTTTGCACATACATGATCAACAGCAACAGGATCGTTACCTGCTATAATTGTATTCATCCTTACCTGGTTATCCGGGTTATATGATTTTGTTAATTCAAGACACATTATAGCATCAACAATAATATAGTCGATCCCTGCAATTGTACTCAAATCAACAATCTCTTCACAAGTCCAGTCCTGAGGAGGTGCATTGCCATGTAAAATTTTAGAAGGGGTTGCATTACCGTCTTTATCACGTCCACTCATTTTATTATACCCATAATACATTCCGGGCGCTGTTCCTATCTGGTTTTTTAAGGCATTGGTAATACCTGTGGTATGAATTTTCAATACAGGGATTGAAAAATATACATCGGCTTCTGCCTCGGCTTTATGTACATGAAACTTTCCTTCATAAGGTGTAGCAGTTCTTTTATTTTCAGGAATAGTTATTTCAACAAGATCAGTTACCGGGCCATTCAGGTTTACAAGTTTCAGATCAATACCATTCAGATAAGGATCAGTCAGGAGACCGGTATATTCATTTAATTCCCACACACTTCCGGCCTCTGCGGGGTCGTCATTTGCGCGGGCAGTCCCTTCAATTACACTGATATGGATTTTACCGTGGGAAATTTCGTCAACTATTTTAATCACCGCTTTCACCACCCTTACATCTGTTACTCCACCATTTCCTGATCCTGTGCCTTCCACAAGATTCACCTTTAAAACAACCTTATCACCTTCCTTAACAACACCACTTAAACCACCCTGTAGTCCTATGGCTTTACGCACCATGTCCTCGATTTGATTGTAGCTTGGATCCACAGTCCTTGAGACAGGAGTAGTTAAGCCGGAGTAATCTGATGGCACAATGGCTACTGTTGTTGGCGTTATTGAAATAGCCGCTAAATTCGATTCATATAGATATGTCCCCGGGACTACTTCAAATTTAAGAGCTGTTGACAAATCCCATGCGATTGCCGCAATAATTGAAACTACAATAAATAGTCTAATAAAAGATTTTTTAACTTTTCTAATTATTAAAGTATTCATAATAATATTATTTTATTTTTAAAGATAAATTTCTCTTTTGTATAAGAACATGTGTTATTATTACCTCTACAATTGATATAAAGCATAAATAATGCAATTCAAATTTTTCAAAAAGTTACTCAAATACCTCCTTTAATCATTATTGTAATCCTCCTCTTACTGATATCCTTTTGATTCCAGCCATTTCAATCCTCTGAATATCTGTAAGAGAAGGTTAATCAACTTTTTTCATACTCACTTGATTCTATGACTGTTTTCGATTCAAATCCCCCTACTCATAATAAGTTTTATAATCACTTTTCCCTTTTCCCTTTCAACTTTGACCTTCCCTAAAATAGCTTGACAGATTTTACAAATGAGGCCTTGTTAACTTTCTGACAGGTATTGTTCATTATCCATTATACAATATACATTACACAATCACTTCCCTTCCAACTCATTCAATGCATTCTGTATATCCTTGTTTCCGGGATTCAACCCCAAAGCTTTCCTGTAATTTGCGATGGCAGCGTCTGTATTCCCTGCTGCTTTGTACGCTGTAGCAAGATATTCAAATGCTTTGTATGATGATGGATAGTATTGCGTATTTAATGTAAAAAAACCGATTGCCTTATCATATTCATTCATATCATAAAGAAAGTACTTCCCAAACATCTCAGTCAGCCTTTCCGGAGGCGTAAACGTAATCCCGTATTCCTGGGATTTATTTTCATAAAATTCCTTAACATATGATTCTTCCAGCTTAAATTGCGGATCATCCAGAATATAGTAACCGGAGAACATATAAGCCAAACCGCTATATAAACTCTGATACGGCACATTCAAATGATTCAGATTCTCAAAATAATCATGCTTTACATTACCAACCTGTTTTTCCTTCAATACCTTGAAAAATGCATCCTGCGATTTTCTGAAAGGGCTTTTGTCCTTTTTACCGTAAGGTGCATTATGCGCCGAGGACATATATAATTTATTGTCAAAGTTGGGTGACTTATATGTCGAATTCTTGAGCATCCGTTCACACAGGTTATTATCCCATGGCAATGCCGGGTCCATGGAAATAAATGCATTAAAAAGTTGATTCTTGTTTAACCATGCATACACGGTAAACAACCCGCCCAATGAATGGCCTGCAAGAATACGATATGGCCCCGTTCTATAGTTGGTTTCAATTTCCGGTATGAGTTCCTTTTCAATAAACTGCAATAGTTTTTCTCCACCGCCACTTACTTTTGCCCCATCACTCTCAAAACCGTTGAGATTCACTAAACTATGTGTCGGGGTAAGGTCATGGTTTCTGTCTTCGTGGAAGATGGCCACAACGATCATCTCAGGTATCACGTATTGCGAACTCATAAAATCAGTAAGTCCTGATGCAAGATAGAAATGCTCATCCCCATCCGTAATATACAGTACAGGATATTTATTGGTACTGCTATTATAATTTACAGGCAGGTGTACCCAGTAATCTTTTTCGTTCCCAATTATTCCGGAGTAAATGGTATGTTTCTCGCCTGTAATTATCCTGTCGTTTGCTTGTCCAAATAAAGCATTCGGAAGAATGAGTATACTGGTAAGGAGGATTTTAAGTGGTTTCATGGCTTAAGTTTAATGTTGTATTAATATTTATTTCGACCATAAAAATAATAAGGAAATGATTGAGAACGAAAGTAAATTTGATATTACTAACCCAGACCCAACAGGTTTCCAAAACCTGTCAGGTCAGGTTCCTATAAATTTCTTCTCAATCACAAAACATTCCTCTGTTTAAATAGTTATTTTAGTTAACTTTGCTGACTTTAAAATAAATAGAACATTTATTAAGAAAATGGCCAATACTGACTTAAGAGAGATACTAAAAAGCCGGATCCTTGTATTGGACGGGGCTATGGGAACAATGATCCAGCAACACAAGCTGCAAGAAGCAGATTTTCGAGGGGAGCGTTTTAAGGATCATCCTGTGGAGCTGAAAGGAAACCTGGATCTGTTAAGCATTACCCAACCTGAGATTATTAAAGACATTCATAAAAAATATTTGGAAGCAGGCGCTGATATCATTGAGACTAATTCTTTCTCCTCCAACCGTATTTCCATGGCCGACTATAATATGGAAGACTTATCTTACGAAATAAGCTTTCATGCTGCCAAAAATGCCCGTGAGGCTATTGAGGAATATATGATAAATGATTCCTCCAAACCACGATGGGTAGCAGGATCGATGGGGCCAACCAATCGTACAGCTTCTATATCACCTGATGTAAATGATCCATCGAAGCGCGGAGTAACATTTGATGACCTTGTTATAGCCTATGCCGAGCAAGCCAGCGGGTTGATTGATGGAGGTGTGGACATTCTCCTTATCGAAACAGTTTTTGATACATTAAATGCCAAAGCTGCCCTTTTTGCTATAGATGAAATTATGGCAGAAAAAGGAAAGAATATTCCAATCATGGTGTCCGGAACCATTGCTGATGCCAGCGGACGTACCCTTTCCGGGCAAACCCTGGAAGCATTTGTCACTTCCATTTCCCACTTCGACCTGCTAAGTATTGGCCTCAACTGCTCGATGGGAGCAAAAGAACTGAGACCTTATATTGAAGAGCTTAATAAATTAACCCACTTCTATGTAAGCGTTCATCCCAATGCAGGCCTTCCCAACCAGTTTGGAGGATACGACCAGTCAGCGCAAGAAATGGGAATTTTGATGAAAGATTTTATTGAAAGTGGTTTTGTCAATATCATTGGAGGTTGTTGTGGTACCTCCCCTGCCCATATTAAAGTGTTTTCAGAATTGGCAAAGAATGCTATCCCACGGAAAAGGCCGGAAAGAAAGTCTGTTACCCGCCTAAGTGGTTTGGAACCATTAGTAATTGCTCCTGAAAGCAATTTTGTAAACGTAGGTGAACGTACCAATGTTGCCGGCAGTAAAGTATTTGCCAACCTCATCAAGGAAGAAAAATATGAGGAAGCGCTCTCCATTGCCCAAAAGCAGGTTGAAGGAGGCGCACAGATCATAGATGTGTGCATGGATGAAGCTATGATCGATGGCAAAAAAGCCATGACCAAATTCCTGCACCTCATCGTTTCCGAACCTGAAATATCAAAAGTACCCGTCATGATTGACTCTTCCAAATGGGAAGTAATAGAATCCGGGTTAAAATGTATTCAGGGTAAGTCCATAGTAAACTCTATAAGCCTGAAAGAAGGTGAACAAAACTTTATAGCTCAGGCGCAGAAAATAAAAAAATACGGCGCAGCAGTTGTAGTTATGGCCTTTGACGAAAAAGGGCAGGCCGACAGTTTTGAGCGAAAGATTGAAGTATGTAAACGTGCCTACGACATCCTGGTAAATGATGTACATTTTTCACCTGAAGATATCATTTTTGATCCCAATATTCTATCCGTTGCTACCGGTATTGAAGAGCATAACAACTACGCTGTTGATTTTATCAAAGCCGTAAAATGGATTAAAGAAAACCTGCCATACGCAAAAGTAAGCGGGGGTGTAAGTAACCTTTCATTCTCTTTTCGAGGCAACAATGTGGTAAGGGAAGCTATGCACGCTGCGTTTCTGTATCATGCAATAAAGGTAGGGATGGATATGGGAATCGTTAATCCGGCCATGCTGCAGGTTTACGATGAAATACCCAAAGACCTGCTCGAACTTGTGGAAGATGTAATACTCAATCGTAAGCCTGACAGTACTGAACGACTTATTACATTTGCAGAAAACATAAAGCAAAGTGAAAATAAGGAAAACAAAACAGAAGAATGGCGCACCAAACCGGTAAATGAGCGCCTCTCCTATGCTTTAATAAAAGGTATTACCGACTACATTGATGAAGACGTGGAAGAAGCAAGAAAAAACCATTCGCAAGCATTGGAAGTTATTGAAGGGCCACTGATGGATGGAATGAATATAGTTGGCGACTTGTTTGGTGAAGGAAAAATGTTCCTGCCCCAGGTGGTTAAGAGTGCGCGTGTTATGAAAAAAGCTGTAGCTGTGCTAATGCCATATATTGAAGAAGAGAAAAAAGTGAGCGGAGCCTCCCAGTCGGCAGGTAAAATACTGCTGGCAACAGTAAAAGGTGACGTGCATGATATTGGCAAAAACATTGTTGGGGTTGTGCTTGCCTGCAACAATTACGAGATTGTAGACCTGGGTGTAATGGTACCGTCCGACAAAATTCTGGATGAAGCGGAAAAGCAAAAAGCAGACATCCTGGGACTTAGCGGTCTTATCACCCCATCACTAGACGAGATGATACATGTGGCAAGCGAAATGGAACGGAGAAAATTTAATATTCCTCTATTAATTGGCGGTGCTACCACATCCAAAATCCATACAGCAGTTAAGATTGAACCTCACTATAATTCATCAGTAGTGCATGTTAAGGATGCATCTAAGAGCGTTGGTGTTGCCAATAGCCTTTTATCCAAAGATCAGGGATCTCCCTATAAGAATTCCGTTAAACAGGAATACGAGAACTTACGAAACACCTATGCAAGTGCAAAAGCCAAAGGCAAATATATTTCACTGGAAGAAGCACGCAAAAACAAACTTACCATTGACTGGAATACATCTAAGATATTTAAGCCTGCTTTTACAGGCACTAAAACCTTTATTGATTTTCCCCTGGAAGAAATCAGGGAATATATCAATTGGGTATTCTTCTTTATAGCCTGGGAAATGAGGGGCAAATATCCGGATCTTCTTGACGATCCAAAAATTGGCACCGAAGCCCGTAAACTGTTTGATGATGCGAACACTTTACTTGATCGAATTATCAAAGAGAAACTTATTAAAGCCAATGCCACCATTGGTTTCTTCCCTGCAAATGCTTTTGGTGATGACATTGAGGTTTATAAGAATGAAGATCGCAAGGAATTACTGACCACATTTTACAACCTCCGCAATCAGCAGGAATTCTCAGATGGTACGCCTAATCTTTGCCTTTCCGATTTTATTGCTCCAAAAGAATCTGGCATAACAGATTACCTGGGTGCTTTTGCTGTAACAGCAGGAATCGGAGTAAAAGAACTGGTTGCTGAATTTGAAAAAGCAAACGATGATTATTCTGCCATCATGGTAAAAATACTGGCAGATAGACTTGCAGAAGCTTTTACTGAACTGCTTCATGAAAAAGTGCGCAAAGAAATATGGGGCTATGTAAATACTGAAGACAAAAGTAAGGAAGACCTGTTTTTAGAAAATTACCAGGGTATTCGTCCTGCACATGGTTATCCTGCATGCCCGGATCATTCCGAAAAAGACACACTTTTCAGATTGCTAAATGCAGAAAAAAGTGCCGGGATTTCGCTCACAGAAACTTTCTCCATGGTGCCGGCCGCATCTGTCAGCGGATTGTATTTTGCACATCCGCAATCACGCTACTTCATTGTAGGTAAAATTTCAGAAGACCAGGTTAAGGATTATGCAAAAAGAAAGAAACAGGAAAAAACCCTAATTGAAAAATGTTTATCCCAAAACCTTAATTTTAAATAGCATAACTTGAAGAAGAAAAACCCATGAAAATAACCGACATATTTAAAGAGCAGAAACAAACCTTTTCATTTGAGTTTTTTCCACCCAAGGATGAAATTTCAGCCGTTGACTTTGGAATAAACCTCGGTCAGTTAATGAAACTTTCACCGTCATTTATAACTGTCACTTATGGAGCTGGGGGCTCTACCCAGGAAAAAACATTCAATATAGTCGATTACATCCAGAATAAACTAGGTATTACCTGCGCAGCTCACTACACATGCGTAAATGCCACAAAAGAAAAACTCGAAGCCGACCTGAAAGAATTGTATTCAAAGAATATTGAAAACCTGATGCTTCTCCGTGGAGATCCACCAAAAGGACAGAGCAAATTCACTCCTACTCCCGGAGGATGTGGCCATGCCAGTGATCTGATTGAATTTGCAAAAAAGGTAAATGACTTTTGTGCCGGGGCAGCCTGTTATCCTGAAAAGCATCTGGAGGCGAAAAATCTGGATGAAGATATTAAATTCTTAAAATTAAAAGTGGATGCCGGTGCTGATTTTCTCACAACCCAGTTTTTCTTTGATAATGATATTTACTTTTATTTTATAGAAAAAACGAAGCAAGCAGGGATTGATTGTCGTATTATACCCGGGATTATTCCAATAACCAACTATAATCAGATAAAAAGGTTCACCCAATTAAGCGGAGCTTCCATACCGGAAGATCTGATGGATAAACTGGAATCAAATAAAGAAAATCCCGGAAAAATAGAACAACTGGGTATTGATTTTGCAATAGAACAAACACGGGACCTGCTTAGCAAAGGTGCTCCCGGACTCCATTTCTATACTTTAAATAAATCAAGAGCAGTAGTTGAAATATTTGAAACTCTGTCACTTGAATTTTTAAGAGGGAAAGAGAAAAACCAGTACAGGCTGGATTTTAAATAAGCTGTTAAATATTAGCTATTACATATCAGCCATTAACTATTAGCTATTTCCCTTTCACCTTTTACCTCTTTTCAACTAACAACTAATAGCTAAAAGCTTAAATAGTTTTAAGTACCTCAACCAAATAATCCCAAAACCTCTTCACCGAAGGAATATAAACTTTCTCATCCGGTGAATGGGGATGATTGATGGTGGGGCCAAATGACACCATTTCCATATTGGGATATTTACTGCCAATAATGCCGCACTCCAGCCCAGCATGAACAATTATTACCTCAGGCTTTTCCCCATTCATCTTTTTATAAACCAAAACAACATGTTTCAATATGTTTGAATCCGGATCAGGTTTCCAGCCCGGGTAAGCACCATCTCTTTCAACCTGTGCACCTGCTAATGCCAATAAACTTTGCATACGGTTAGCCAAATGGTTTCTTACTGAATCAATTGAGCTCCTGAGCAGGCAATGAACCGATATCTTCCCTGTCATTGTTGCTACAACCGATAAGTTAGTAGATGTTTCCACAACATCACTAAAACTCTTTTCCATATTTATTACGCCATTTGGCAGACCCTGTAAAATACTTAGTATGTTATTCTGTTTTTCGACAGGCAACACTTTGCCAGGCAAGTTGGCCGGATATATCTCAAATTTAAAATCCGGTTCTGAAGCAGAAGTCTCTGACAATATCAGTTTTTCATATTCTTTCACATAGGCATGAAACAGCTTGTCAATTTTTGCAGGTATGATAACCTCAGCCTTTGCCTCACGGGGTATAGCATTACGCATATTGCCCCCATTTATGGATGCTATCCTGATACCAAATTTTTGAGCGGATTCCCACAGGAAACGTATTAATATTTTAATTGCATTACCTCTGCCCAAATGTATATCAATACCAGAGTGTCCTCCTTTTAACCCTTTCACCGCAACCATATAGGGTAATCCATCCCTGCTAATATCTTCCTCCTTATATTCAAAGAAAGCCGAAAGGTTTTCGCCACCGGCACAACCGATAATAACTTCTCCATCCCTCTCCGTATCCAGGTTAAGCAGCATATTACCCGACAGAATATTTTCCTGTAGTCCGAATGCTCCTGTCATTCCTGTTTCTTCATCAATGGTAAACAAACATTCAACAGGACCGTGAGTAATATCATCAGAATCCAGAAGTGCCAGCATAGCAGCTACACCAATGCCGTTATCTGCCCCTAAGGTTGTACCGTTAGCTTTTACCCAATCCCCATCAATAATCGCTTCTATGGGATCTTTTTCAAAATCATGCTCTTTTTCACTGTTTTTTTGGGGTACCATATCCAGGTGTGATTGTAAAACCAATACAGGCTTGCCTTCACTCCCTTTCGATGCAGGTTTCTTTACAATTACATTTCCAGTGTTATCTTTTATTGCTTCAAGTTTTCGTTTTTCTGCAAAATCTAAAATATATTGCACAACTTCAGCTTCTTTCCCTGACGGACGTGGAATCTGGGTTAAATCATAAAAAAAATTCCATAATTTTTGGGGCTGTAAATTCTGAATCATCATTTTGTGTTTTAAAAATACAAATGTAAATGATTTAAATATTAAAAAGAACACCTATGTCTACACTGAATTGTGGGTGATTAATACTTATATAATAATTAAAACATTTAGAAATAGTTAAATATAAAATAACACTTTTTATGGTTTAGTAAAAAAAAAAACTTAACTTTATCATGCAATGATATTTAGCAAGAAAAGTATTTAACTATAAACCAATACATACCATGAAAAAATTAATACTATTTATTTTCATTCTTACAATATCAGGGATGAATACAAACAATCTTTATGCACAAGTTGCTGAAACAATTAATGACGTTAACATTGTAGAAAAGCAGAATGTAATGCATTTACCTGTTATGAATAGCATTAAGGGAAATACTATTGATACAACAGGTGCCTTATGGAACAATGGACCTTTGGTTACTCACCCTGATTCAGGTATAGGTGGTGCTGATGAAAGTCGGACACAAACATCATTAGGACTTACTACCTATGGATTCACTTTCTCCCTATCAACTGGGTTCAGAATAGCTGACGATTTCACAGCTACCTCGATATGGAAAATAGATTCTATAATTTACTTTGGTTATCAAACCAATTCCACAATAATTCCAACAATAAACTGGGCAACCATATTAATTTGGGATATGAGTCCCGACCTTGGTGGTAATATTATTTTTGGTAATGCTGGAACAAACTACCTTTCAGACACTTCATGGAGTGGAATTTATAGAATTCCAGGAGAAACAGGAGGTAGTATAGCAAGGCCTATAATGAAGATTGTCTGTGACTTATCTGATTCAAATTTAATACTTGAACCAGGTACCTACTGGCTTGATATGCTAGCCGGGGGAAGCCTGGCATCCGGGCCGTATATGCCTCCAATCAGCATCTGGAATCAAACTACTACCGGAAATGCATTACAATATTCAGGTTCCTGGGCTAACTTGGTATCTGGTTCATATCAACAAGGAGCGCCCTTTATTATATATGGTAAGAAATTAACCCTAATTGACATGACAGTAAAATCATGGTTATACCCCCTTGATGATATTGAACTTTCAAGTACTACTCCCATTACCGTTCAGGTCCAAAATACCGGAGATACTGCTATAAGCCAATTCCAGCTATCATATTCTATAGACAGTGGATTGACATATATAACTCCAGAAACTGTAAACCACACACTTCAACCAGGAGAAACTTATACATACACATTTACCACACGCGCAAACCTTTCAGCTTATAAAAAACATTATTGCAGTGCTAAAATAATATTAGCTGAAGATATGATTGCTGGAAATGACTCTCTCTTAAAATCCTTTTATAATTATAAAAAGATATCAACCTTCCCATATATAGAGGACTTTGAAGCAGAACATGACTGGTACCATGGCATGATAAGTGGTTCCGACTCATGGGAATTGGGTGAACCCGAAGGTGCTATTATTGACACTGTACCGCCTTCTGGAGGACTAAATGTATGGATGACCGATCTGGATGCGAATTATCCCAATAATGAAGAATCATACGTGATAAGTCCTGCCTTTGATTTACGAAGCCTTGATAATGCTTATATAAACATGTCTGTAAACTATTATCAGGACGATATGACAGCGCTACAATACTCACTCGATAAGGGAAAATCATGGAAAACTTTTGGTGCAACGAACAGTCAGGGATACAATTGGTATAATGTCAACAATGGAGATAACGATTATTGGAGCGGGGACGCCGGAGATTGGCAAACAACCACTCATAGCCTGAAAACATTAGTTGGAAAAAACAATGTATTATTCAGGGTATGGTTTAAATCCGATGACGCAGGTACTTATGACGGTTTCGCCTTTGACAATTTTATGATATTTGAACCTGCAAATGATCTCGAACTGGCAGAATGGGTATATCCAACAAAAGGGTGTGATCTGTCAGCCACTGACAGCATTATGGTGAAGGTCATTAACACTGGGACAATAGCAAAAGATACTTTCATGCTAATTTACTCCGTTGACGGAGGCTCAACAGAAGTAAGCGAACTGGTTATTCATCATATAGCTGCAGGTGGGGAATATATTCATACATTTGCTACAAAAGCCGATCTGTCAGGTGCCGGAACTAATAATTGTTATGCCTATCTTGCAATGAATAATGATGAAATTGAGTTTAACAACCGGATTAGCTTTACACTTACTAAGGCACCAGCTTCAAATACATTCTCACAGAATTTTGAAAGTTACCTTACTGGTAACGGCTGGTCGCTGGAAGCCCAATCTAAAAATGCCTGGTCATGGAATTCCGGAAACACTCCCACTAACTACACAGGGCCTTCAACAAGTCATGGAGGAAGTGGATATATGTTCACTCCTGCATATTTGGGATATCCGGAACTAACTACCAGCTTCTACAGCCCATGTCTTGATTTTTCAACAAACGACTATGGCAGTCTGAATTTCTGGAGCCATATGTATGGTGCCGATATGGGTGAGATGCATGTAGATTTGTTAAGACCTTCCGGATGGGAAAACGATGCACTGGTATTTGAAGGCCAACAGCAAATAAGTGGAAATGAAGCATGGCAGGAAAACGCCCTTCTCCTTCCAAACGATGTTGAACAGATAAGAATAAGATCAATAGCCGGCAGTGGGTTATTAAGCGATATGGCAGTTGATGATATTAATATCTCCGGGGCAGATTCTCTGGATGCAGGTGTTGTCTCCATTGACCCCCCGGTATATGAAGTATTACCTACAAATCCATTGTTACCTAAAGCTACAGTTAAAAACTTTGGTGGAACAGATCAAACTTTTAAAGTGTTTATTTCCTCAGGAAGCTACCTTGATTCTGCAACCGTTAGTTTAGCTGCATTAGTTAGCGAACAGGTAACATTTTCAGAATTTATGCCAGTTGATGGTTTAAGTCAGACGTTAACAGTATGGACCGTTTTACCCGATGACTCCTATACTGATAATAATTCGATAAGTATAGTTTATGACGCTTATGACACCCTAACCAAAGCATATTCTTACATTGCCTACAATCCTTACGATGCCTATGAAGGTCCATGCTTCTTTTATCTACAAAGACCGGATAAAATGTTTAGGATAAGTCCTTCTCAAGCAGCTATGCAATTTGTTGCTGCCGGATCCTGGGCTGAAGGGAACTGGATAGGTGCTGAATACTATGGCAACTGGGTTTCATTTGATACTCTTACAGGAGAAAGAACAGTACTTATGAATCTTGGAGCTGATTACATGGGACTTGCATATGACTGGACCACCAGCAAAATGTATGGATTGGATGTAAATGGAAATTTATATGCTGTAGGACTTACAGATGGTACCGCTACATATATTGGAAATTCCTCCATTTCTGGTGGTACGATGATCAACCTGGCATGTGATTCTGCTGGTAATTTATTTACAGTAGATATAGTGAACGATTCTTTATATCAAATAGATAAAACTACCGCAGCATCTAAAAGTATTATGCATATTGGTTTTGATGCCAGCTTTGCACAGGATATGGAATATGACCATTATAATCACACTATGTACATGGCTGCCTTCAATGTTTCAACATGGAGAGGCGAATTACGTGTTGTTGATTTTGATAATGATACAACTTTTCTGGTAGATGCTTTTGAAAACGATGCAGAAATTACAGCATTAGCTATTCCATATAAAATGCACGGTCAAACCAATATTGTTGGCTACGGCCTGCCAGGAGAAACACAACCTGCTTTTATTGATATGACAAACCATACTGTAGATGCATATATTACAAATTATGCTGACATAACTTCACAGATAGCTACTTTCATACTTTCTGATGGAGCTACAGCAACCGTATCAGGGGTTGAACAAGTAAGCGGAGTAACAGTAAATGATTTTACTAATCCTGTAACCTACGTAGTATCAAATGGCGGAAATACGCAAGACTGGATAGTTACAGTACACCAGACGCTGGCAAAAATACTTACATACAGCATACCTGAACAGACACAACCAGCTGAAATCGACGATACCACACGTATTATCGAAGTTGTAGTTGCCCCGGAAACAGACAGGGACAGCCTTGTTGCCAGTTTTACCCTTTCTCCGGGAGCTATTGCGAAAGTAAATGGAATTATTCAGACATCAGGGGTTACTCCTAACAGTTTTATAGAATGGGTAACCTATTGGGTGATCAATGGCAGTGATTCATTAGACTGGAGTATCCATTTAAAAAAGGCTGATATGACAGGAACTGACTTCATAACATATAGTTTCGCCCAGGAAACAGGCCCTGCCGAAATAGATAAAGATGAACACACTATTGACATTGAAGTTGCTCCAAGTGCTAACCTTAGTAACTTAACAGCCAATTTTATTTTGTCCTATGGTGCCCAGGCAATGATAGGACCGGCCTTCCAGGAAAGCGGAGTAACATCAAATGATTTCAATGATGAAGTGATTTATACTGTATTTTCCGGTATGGGTGATGTAAAGGATTGGTTTGTAAATGTTACCCGTGTGCTTTATACAGGAAATAGTATTGTAGCATTTAAAATGCCATACCAGGTTGGAAGTGAGGATATCGATGAAGGAAGCAGTAGTGTAGATATTGATGTTGAATCGGGAGTAGATGTCAGCAATATGCGCCCGGATAATATCTCTCTTTCTCCGGGAGCTAATATTTCTCCATCTGCAAGTCAAAGCCGGGACTTCTCATCCGGACCTGTAACCTATACTGTAACATCCGAAAGTGGAAGTAGCAGATCATGGCATGTTGACGTGAATGTTCTCGTTAAAGTAGAAGCCATTTCAGATGTTTCAGGAATATTGGTTTACCCGATACCGGCATCACATCTGTTAAACATCGAATCTCAGAGCAATACTATCGAACAAGTAAGAATGATTGACATGGTTGGAAAAACGGTTATGATACTACCAAATAGTTCGCATCAGCAGTCATTGAAAATAAATGTCAGGACGCTGCAACCCGGATTATATTTCCTTGAAGTTGTAACTCCAACTGGTACTTCTCTAAAACGTGTTGAAATAATTAAGTAGACTTTATAGAACAAATTAAAAAGGAGAACCGTCATGATGATGGTTCTCTTTTTTTTTATAATAAAACCCTATTCCTAAAAAAATGTTAAATTCACCAAATTGTAAAACATTTCGGTTTAAAAACAGTTTACTAAATTATTAAACGATCTAATATGAAAAAGTTTGGAATTGTCGGAATTCTAGCTTTAAGTCTTCTAATAAATGCAAAGTCCCAGGATTTGAAATGGCATACCTTAGAAGAAGCTGTTGCACTAAATAAAGAAAATCCTAAAAAGATTATGATTGATTTTTATACAGACTGGTGTGGATGGTGCAAAAAAATGGATGCCGGCACATTCAACCACCCTGCTATAGTTGATGCTTTTAATAAATACTTTTATGTAGTGAAGTTCAATGCTGAATCAAAAGGACAAGTTGAATTTAATGGTAATACATATAGAAACGTAGGGGAAGGAAGGTCTACACACATGTTCGCCGCCACATTTGCATCAATGAATGGAAGAATCGGTTATCCTACCATCGTTTTTTTTGATGAGAACCTTACCCGGTTATCTGTTGAACCGGGTTATAAAGATGCTAAATCACTGGAACCTCTTTTACATTACTTAGGGAAAAATTTGTATAAAAGCATGAGCTATACAGATTTTATAAAAACTTTTCCAAGCCAGATAAATTAAACTGCGTTTAGAAATAACATTCTATACAATTGCTTTTTTAATACCCAAATTAAACCGACTTATATTAAATTAAGCTTTCATTACTTTTTTAACAATGAGGCAGGCATTAACATTTTTTGGCCAAACTGCGAAATAAGCACTGTACCATTAAAAAGGTTATTTCTTTCCAACGTCAGAGATACCTCTACCTGCGCCGGTACCCGGTAAATTAATCCCTTATTTGCTGCCCCTTCATCCAATCCATTAAACAATTTATCTATATTGGGATCTATATCCAACCTTGTGATAACATTTACAGGATTTCCCAACTTGCTTGTTGCAGGTAATATTCCCTCCGTTTTCGAAAACTTACAAAGTATATCCTGTTTAAGTTCTACCCTTTCCTCCGGAATAAAATCTATAATATAACAACTATTGTCCTTTAATTCTTTTCCAATAAATAAGGATAGATATTCTTCTTCAATCTTGTTTAGTTCTTCCACACTCACTTCCATAGCTTTTCCCTCTGGCATTGCATCATATTGCCCTGCTATCAGTTTAAACCTGCGTTTTCTGGTTTTAATTATAAAATTAGCTGCCTCCCGGGCTTTTTCCTGATCTG
This sequence comes from Bacteroidales bacterium, assembly GCA_016926235.1. Next base: position 24,882 of record JAFGOZ010000191.1, read on the forward strand.
TTTTTTTCTCCAGATAAGATTTAATTACGGGTACTTTTATAAATGCTGTATCAACAAATAGAGTTTTGTAGATAGTATCTTTCTCTTCATAGAAATTTCGTTTAACTGACACATCTTTAAAGTCAGGAATGTTAGACTCTTTATCTAGTTTATCAATGTTTGAGTAACCAGCAATATACGAAACCGGAGAAATATCAGCAATTAAGCCCTGGCCTGAAAGCGAAAGCAAAGCAATGAGTTGACTCGTATTTCCCGAAACTTTTGCACCATACAATTCATTTGGATCATTATCCTGGTAAGTAGTCAGATCAACCTGCCGTATTTGCCAAATTACCTCATCCTGTTCAATTACTTTATCAATGCCCAAATATTCCTTTGCCCAATCTGCATAGGGTCCTCTAACCAAAGTAGTTTTTTCAACATAAATATGAAATTGCAGATGGGTGCGTGGCAACGAATAAAAAAATGAAACACCCTTCACGTCCTCCATTTTTCTTGCGTTACTTACCGAAATATTTATCTTATTTGTACAACCAAATACTAAAAATAAAGCGCCCAGGTAAAAAATTATATTTCTCATAGTCAAAATCACAGGTTAAAGTTGAGTTTTCTAAACGCAAAACCCAGGTTATTTATTATATCGCTGGCAATAAGAGATTCAGGACTTTTAACCGCAGCAGCTATATCACCAGCCAAACCATGAATATAGACACCTATCAGACAAGCATGCAATGGCAAATATTTTTGAGCTAAAAGTGACAAAAGGATACCAGTCAACACATCGCCGCTTCCAGCAGTAGCCATTCCTGAATTTCCTGTTGTGTTAAAGTACACTTCTCCATCAGGGGTAACAACAGAGGTATTTGCTCCTTTCAAAACAACAAATACCTTATATTTCTTAGAAAATTCAATTTGTTTCAAATGCCTCTCATATCCATTTTTTGAATTTCCTGCAAGCCGGTCAAATTCACCCGGATGTGGGGTAAGGATCGTATTTTTGGGTAAAAGCTTCAACCAATCACTATTTCGGGCCATTATGTTCAAGGCATCTGCGTCTATAACCAGGGGCTGTGCAACATTTTCTATAAGATTTTTTATCATCTCCTGTGTAAAAGGGTTTGTTCCTATACCAGGACCAACACCCATTGCCGTAATGTTTTCAACAACAGGTATTGTTGTAACAACTTCCTGTGCCGGATCAATAGTTACCATGGTTTCAGGAACAGCCGTTTGTAATATACCATAACCACATTGAGGAGTATGGGTTGTTTGAAGACCAACGCCAGCAGCCAGACTTGCTCTGCTGGCTAATACTGCTGCCCCCATTTTGCCATAACTTCCGGAGATTAAAAGGGCATGTCCAAAAATCCCTTTGTGGGCAAATTTTGTCCGTTTTTTCAATAATGCCCTTATTTCATCTTCCTCAATATAATGATATTTCGATTTCTGATTGCTAATAAAATCTTTATCCAGCCCAATATCAAGCACGTGCCATTCACCAGTATATTTTTCATTTTCAGCAAATAAAAAAGCTAATTTGGGTTGCTGAAATGTTAACGTATGGTTAGCCCTTATGATTACCTCACTGTTTTTTACATTATTCTCACTAAATAAACCGGAAGGGATATCTATAGATATTACCTTTGCTCCGGACTTATTTATCAATTTAACAACATCTGCAGCCAGTCCGTCGAGAGGTCTGCTTAAGCCGCTGCCAAAAAGAGCATCAATGATCACATCATCGTCTTCAAGATCAGGTAAATCATTTGATGAATGAATCGCATATTGTTCAACCCTGTTTATTTCCTGAAGTCGTTCTAAATTAATCAAAGAATCTTGAGAAAGCTTGTCTGATATTTTAACCTGATACAGGACAACCCTGGCTTTAGCCCTTGCCAGCTGACGTGCAATCGCTAATCCATCTCCCCCGTTATTTCCCGGCCCGAAAAATATTTTAAACGTGTTTCTCTTTCCTATGTTCTCAAGCAGCCAATCAGTGCATTTCCTGGCAGCCCGCTCCATCAGGTCAATAGAAGCAACAGGCTCATTCGCAATGGTATATGCATCAGCTTCGCGAATTTGAGATGAAGTTAAAATCTTCATTGCTAATTAATTAAATTATAAACGTGAACGAAGTTACAAATTTAAGTCTAAGCAAACACATTTAAAAACAGTAGATACAAAAATCTTAGTTATATTTGTTATATTGCAAAAAAAACTGAAAATATGGCACAAAGAGAAAAGCACCCGAAAGGCCTGATGATCTTATTTTTCACTGAGATGTGGGAACGATTTGGATTTTATTTGATGTTAGGAATTTTCACCCTATATATGGTGGCCGATAGCAGTGAAGCATTTCCAGGCTTAGGATTTAATGAAGCCAAAGCAGCTGATATTTATGGGACCTATTTAGCTTTGGTCTATCTTACACCTTTTTTTGGTGGATTCCTTGCTGACCGGTACTTAGGATACAGAAAATCAATATATATCGGCGGATCCTTAATGGCTTTAGGGTATTTAGGATTAGCCATTCCTAATTCCATGCCTTTCTTTTTCATGTCACTCCTCCTTATTATTCTTGGAAATGGAATGTTTAAACCTAATATCTCAGTTCTGGTAGGAAAATTATACGAAAAAGATGAATATAAACATCTAAAAGATTCAGGTTTTAATATCTTCTATATGGGTATTAATATAGGTGCATTTATATGCAATTTTGTTGCTGCTTACTTAAGACTAACTTACGGATGGGGCTTTGCATTTGCCGCTGCAGGTATAGGCATGATACTAGGAATTATCTGGTTTGCGCTAGGCAATAAGAATGTTCCGTACTTAAAAGAAGTTGATGTAATTGATAAAAAAGATGACAATAATTTCTCATTGAAGGATATTTTAATAAAATTATTTGTACCTGCCTTTATTTTAGCAACATTATTCTGGATTATTCCGGGTAATATTTTTGGTGCCGACTCTACAGACGCTTTTCTGGGCTTTTCAATTGTTGTTGTAATCTTTTATGTGAATATTTATCGAAAAGCTGAAAAGCATGAAAAAACACCTATTGCAGCATTATTATCAGTATTTGCCTTGGTAATAGTTTTTTGGGCTGTATTTCATCAAAACGGTTCTGCCTTAACATATTGGGCTAAGTATAATACAAAAAGAGAGCTTAATACAGAAATTTCTCAAAAGGTTCTTTCTTCCTTAAAAATGATAGAACATGCATCCACTGCTCCCAGGATTTCTCCAAAAACTGGATTACATGGAGAATTTGAAGGTTATCATGTAGGCGAAAACTACTATTTTGCGAATTATGATAAAAAGGTTCCTGTAGGGAATCTTGAAGTTAAAGATAACACAATACAAATTCCCGATGATATTTCACAATCCTATACTAAAGAATTCATAAATAATGAAGAGCAATCCATATTAAATGACTCGGTTAAACTAGCAAGCTGGTATGCTGCCAAAAAGGAATGGCTTTCACAAATCAACATAGAAAACGAGAAGGATATTGATTGGAAGAATATTCCTGATGAAACTAAAAAGCAATGGGGATTTATAAAACTTTGGCCAACCGAACTACAAATGTCCATTAACCCTGGTTATATTGTGATTGTTACACCCTTAATTGTAGGTTTCTTTGCATTCTTAAGAAGAAGAAAAAAAGAACCTACTACTCCACAAAAAATTGGTTATGGACTATTAATTACAGCTTTGTCGATGCTGGTTATGGTGGTTGCCGCAATTCTTTCAAAAAGTGGTGTTATTAAAGCATCTGTCGGCTGGCTTTTTGGTGTCTACGGAGTCATCACAGTCGGAGAGCTATTTCTTAGTCCAATGGGACTTTCTTTTGTTTCAAAATTAAGTCCGAAGAGGATCGCAGCTCTCATGATGGGTGGATGGTTCCTTTCAACTGCAATAGGCAATAAGCTATCAGGTGTATTATCAGGTTTATGGAACGTATTCGAACGAAAAGAATTTTTCTTCTTAACCAACACTGCTTTTGCAATGATTTCGGTCATTTTAATCTTTATTATGATGCCATGGCTCAAACGAGTGGTAAAGGATCATTTAGGAGAAGGAAAATAAATATTTAGCATGTCCAAAACTAAAACTAAATATCAGATTAAATATATTATCCTGACAGGATTGCTATTTATATTGACATCAATCACCGTAGTATCACAAAAAGAAAAACACATCCTTGACAGCCTGAAAAATGAATTAAGGAAAGCAAACTATGAAAAGAAAATAAAAATATACGTTCAAATTGGATCCCTATATTCAAATACAGAAGATATTGAAAGTCTCTATGAGGCCAAAAACTATCTCCAAAAAGCTTTATCATTGGCACAAGAGAATAAGAATACCGAATTGGAAATTAAAGTACTCTTCCAATTTAGCAAGTCTTATTATAACTTGGGGAATACCGATGAAAGTATTGAATACAGTGATAAAGCCCTAGCATTAGCTGATGAAACAAAAAATGAAAAAGAGAAAGGACCTATATACCGTAATCTAAGTAGCATCCTGTTTTTTGAGGAAAAATATGATACCGCTACTATCCTTGCATATAAAGCCATAGATATTGCAAAGAAGTATAAGGACGATGAAAACTTACTGGCCGCCTATGAACAGCTATCTTCATGCTACTTATTTGCAGAAAAATATCTGCAGGCAAGGGATGCTTTGACAAAATATTTAGAACTTGCCCAAAAGCTGGATAATAAAAAACATATTGCTACAGCTTATGAACAATTAGGCATGACTTACTATTCAACTGGCGATTATGAAGAATGTTTAAAGTACTGGGAAAAAAATCTTGAAATACGAAAAGAGATCGGAGATAAAGAAAATGCTGCCCTGGCAATTAATAATATTGGTGTTATCTATAAAAACTGGGGTAACTATCGACAGGCTATCGAAAATTTCCAGGAAGCACTTAAAATCCAGGAAGAAATAAAAGACACCCTTAACATTGCCAGAGCATTAACGAATATTGGAAATATATATTACTATTTTGGGCTGGATATGGACCAGGCGCTACTCTATTATAAAAAAGGACTAAAGTTTTTTGAAACAACAGACAATAAACCCCAGATATCTTTTATCAATTTAAATATCGGGCTCATTTATACCGATAAGCAATCGTATGACACGGCATTGATATTTTATAATCAAAGTTTAGATGTAGCTAAAAGTGTAAATAACCAGAGCGGTATTGCTATGGCTCTTGACAATATAGGAACTATATACAGCCTGCAAAAAGATTATAAAAAAGCTGAGGAAAATATAAATCAGGCACTTAAGATTTATGAAGAAATAGGAGACGTTAAAGCATTAAGCCTCGGGTTGGCTAATCTTGCAGAAATAAAATATAATTTGGGAAATTTCAATGAAGCCATCTTATATTATAACAGAAGTATTAAAATTGCCAGGGAATTAAATCTAAAAAAGGAAGTTTACGACAATTACAAAGAGCTATATAAAGTATATGCCGCAAAAGGCAACTATAAAAAAGCACTGGAATATTTTGAAAATTATTCAGCTTTAAAAGATTCTGTTTTAAATGAGGATTATCTAAACCAGATTAATGAACTTCAAACCAAGTATGAGACAGAAAAGAAAGAAGCACAGATTGAACTACAGAATACTGAAATAGCCCGTCAAAATGAAGTAAACAAAAGACAAAAACTAGTTATAATAGTAGGTTTTATAGGTGTTATTATCATTCTGGGCTTCCTTGTGCTTGTATTCCGCCAAAACAATTTAATCAAAAAAGTTAATAGATTATTAGCAGATCAAAATATTGAGATTAAGAAACAAAGAGACCAGATATTTCAACAAAAACAAGAAATTACCGACAGTATTCACTATGCAAGCCGGATACAAAACGCCATCTTACCACCTTCGGAATATATAGCGAAGTACCTGCCCCAACATTTTATCTTATTTAAACCCAGAGATATCGTAAGTGGTGACTTTTACTGGATGAGCCAACAGGGTGACAATACATACATTACTGCAGTAGACTGCACAGGACACGGTGTGCCGGGGGCATTTATGAGTATGCTGGGGACAGCATTCCTCAATGAAATAATAAGTAAAAATGGCAAACTCAATGCAAACGAGGTTTTAAACGAGTTACGCAACCATGTAGTTAAAGCCTTGCATCAAAGAGGTGCCGAGAATGAAGCCAAAGACGGTATGGATATGGCTTTGTGTGTTATAAACCATAAAACCATGAAAATGCAGTATGCCGGGGCTTTTAATCCATTGTATTTTATCAGGAATAACGAGCTTATTGAATATAAACCAACTAAAATGCCTATTGGTATATATACCAGAAAAGAAGAAAATTTCGCCTGTGAAACTATTGACCTGCAACCGGATGATACATTCTATATCTTTTCAGATGGTTACGTTGACCAGTTTGGTGGCGAAAAGCGTAAAAAATTCATGAGTAAAAACTTAAAAGAACTCATTTTGCAAATTCAGGAAAATGAAATGCCACAACAAGGTGAAATACTTAACCAGACTATTGAAGAATGGATGAAAGAAACAGATCAGGTAGATGATATACTTGTCATTGGTATCAGGATTTAGTAAAATATTGAAAGATATCCGTTTTAGGTTAATTTAAATTCCAATCATACTTCTCTATTCGTCATAAAAGTCTGCCCTTTTATCAAAATATTAAAGCTTTTATTGCATTTTCCCGTATAAAAAACTGATATGTATCACTTCAAACATATGATGAATATCACCTTCCATGTATTGACCAAATTTTTCATTATTAGTATCTTAATTATTCTTTTCACTGCCTCCGGCTAAACTATAGAATGATTATTTAATAAGTATATAAAAAGAAATAATAATATAAAAACCTGACGAATGAAAAAGATATTTTACGCTTCCAGCCTTTTAGTAATATTTTTTTTACTTGGCACAACAAAAGCAAGCACTCAAATCACTCCTGTGAATATCTCTGTTTACAATGAAGGGAATGGTTGTAGTGGAGACACCTTTTATTTCAATCAGGATCAATATGTTCCTGATGTTGATGAATGGAACTGGTTTATAAATGGTGATATGCTATCCGTTGACTCCCTGTTTAAGATACCCCTTGTATCAGGGAACTATCGTATTGAGCTTTGGGGACTAAATAATTCAAGTCCAGTGCTTCAGGGAGTATTTGAAAACCTTGAAGTCGGTGGAAGTCCCGGCAAATTCTTTCCTGAAAATCTTGCAGAATTTTGTCCCGGAGAAAATATACAATTCAATATTAATGCACAATATATCTCATATGTATATTGGGACTTCGGAGACGGAACCTTTTCCTACGATACATATACTCAACATACGTATTCCTCTAACGATACATTTACTGTAAATCTTGAAATTCAATTCTCTAATGGGTGTCCATCTGATATGATCTCCCAAACAATTATTGTGAGAGAAAATGCTATCCCCACCTTTGAAATTCAAGCTCCACACGAAGCATGTATTGATGATTTAATCAGGTTTAACATCAATGGAAATCCGTCAACTGTATTCTGGGATTTTGGAGATATGCAATCCTCAGCAAATTATAGCCCAATTCATAGCTATAATACTACTGACACATTCATGGTAATTCTTGAAGGACACAGCATGTGTGGAGGAACAAATTTTGACACAGCTTATATCACTATTCGCGATGACCTGAATGCAAATCCCAGTTTTAACTATTGGACAAACAACGGAACTTCTTCCTGTCCCGGGCAGACAGTAAAATTTTACCCACAAGGCCCGGGCGTGGAATACAACTGGGACTTTGGTGATGGCGGAGGCAGTACCCTTATTGAGCCTGCTTACAGATATCCGGAATCCGGATTATTCCCTGCAACACTTACAGTAAAAAACGGTTGCGGTGATGTAAAGACATCATATGAGGTTTTTGTTGATATATATAAAAACGGAGGGTATGTAACACCACAGATCGAATTTGGAAATAACAATGATTATATGATTGATTATGATACGATTTTCATATGCCCTGGTGAAAATGTAAATTTCCGGTTTCCTATTGAAAACTATATGGGAACTGATTTTGACGGATACTTATATAAATGGTATTTTACAGGACCCGAATCCAGTGATACCATATTTACCCGTGATGCATCTTTCAACATAAGTGCTCCCGGCATGTATGAAATAAACCTTGATATGAAATCGCCATGTAATTGGGAATATGATAGTACCATGAATAAAAAATATGTAAGAGTAGGTAATGTTCCCATACAAGCAAACCCAAACTTTGCGCCTCGTGAAGTATGTGACGGAGAATATGTATATTTTTGGAACGAAGGCTCTTCATTATTTGAGCGTGGTTATACAGTAGATATTCTATACGACGATGTTGCTCCTGAAACAGGTATTAACACATACTCTGATCCTGAAAATGAAATAATCCGTTCACATGTCTACAATGCGACAAATGGATATCTGGTAGAAATGAGGATCATGAATACCTGCGGAGACACAGTACGCTATATCGACAGTGTATATGCCGACAATGATATGGCCAGGGAACCTGAATACATGGTAGATAACTCTACGACAGAATGGGAAGATACTGGAGAACCCGAAGACTGGAGTGTTTACGACCCGCTGGCCCATCACTTTTCAATACCGGTAAATGTTGATTTTCAAACGGTAACAAACAATACATATTACCTCTTTATGTTTTACGGTGGTTTATCCAATTCTGATGGGCCTCCGGATGGCTATGTTTTTCGCCAGTTAACGCCGGGAGCATATCATAATGATACAGCGGATGTTTATGTGCCGGTGCCCTCTTTTACTGACAGCATAGGTATTATAGCGGCATGGTATTGTGATACCAGCGACGTGGGAAATGATCCGAATTATACATCAGAAATTTGGAGTGACTATTACGGTGCGTTTGTTAAAAGTTTTCCAATAAATACTTCGGACAGCACAGACATTGCTGTTGAGTACTGGGGATTTGCTGATTTAAATATGACTTCTTGTGATAATATCAAGCGCATGAACGGAACATGGAGAAGTGATTCAGGAGGAACCTATACATTCCTGGATATCTGGCAGGAAGGAGAATTCAATCAGAGGTATAACATCAATACTTCCAAGCATCCATACCAGTATGAAAATTTTGTTTCATCCGGCAATTTTGGATATATTTCAAATATAGAGTTTGGTGATGATAATTCGGGTGGCCCCTGTAGTTCAATGTATGGGTATTATAATTATGACTTAAGGCCAGGAGGCGATACTTTGATATTTAGTGAAATGTCAGAAAGTTGCGATGCAAGAAGAAATGCTATCAATAATATGATTTTTACACGTTTTGAAGAGAATATGCAGTATGCAGCTTGTCCCGGAGATTCTGTAAGTTTAATGGTTGTAGGAGCAAGCAGTGCCACCTGGTATTTTGGGGATGGGCAATCTGAGGTTGTAAGCATCGGACCAAACATTTCCACAAAACATGTATACAATAATCACGGTGTATACAATGCATTTGCTGTCTTAAGCAACAATTGTTCGCGTAGTGGAGACACTGTATTTACTAAAGTAATTGTTGATTCAATGAACTACCCGGCAGGAAGTATCCGGATGCCTTTTATGGAATTCACGGGTACCCCTGTTGAATTTGACTTCGAGGAGAACAAGAGGATAGACAACAATACCTATCTGTGGCGGTTTGGTGATGGTTCAATCTCAAGCTTTAAAAATCCCGCCTACAGCTATCCAAAACCCGGAAATTACAAGGTGGAACTGGATGTAACAAGCCATTGCGGGATGAAAACTTTCGTTGATAATATACAAATTGAAGATGCCTGTGACCTAATCTCACGTTTTATAATTGAACCAGTAAACGATTCAGTATTTACATTTAAGCAGAATATCCATGGCGATTATATAAGTTTTACATGGGATATAGATGGATTTATTGACAATAGTCAACAAGATAGTATTGAAAACTACGAACTAACTATGGGCTCTGTAGCAAATATAGGACTTATGGTGTATTCAGAAACACCTGGCTGTACAGACACTCTATATAAGAGAATTTACGTAGGTCAACTTGCTACTCCGCAAAGTTGCGATATCTATTTCATATATTCCCCCACTGCCATGCAAAACCAAATATCATTTGAAGCGTTTGTAAACAGCGGGAATGTAATGAACTTTAACTGGAATTACGGGGACGGATACTTCGATTATGGGATGTCCCAGCCCATCCATATTTTCCCCGCACCCGGCCAGTACTGGGTATGTGTTGAAGGGTTGGATGAATTGGGCAATCCATGCGGTTCATTTTGTGACTGGGTTGATGTTGGCGGACAATCCCAAAACTGCTTTGCTAGCTTTATGGCATACCCTGATGAGTTAAGCGTGCAGTTCGAAAACCTCTCGACAGGCGATTATACAAATGTACTCTGGGACTATGGCAATGGAGTTTTCTCAACAGATTCAAACCCATCACACATATATGTTTACCCGGAAGCAGGTAATTATCAGGTTTGTTTAATGATTGAAAACCCCCTGACCGGTTGTTATGACCAGCAATGTTACTATATACTTGTAAATGATGGAAGCCTGGAATGCTATGCTGACTTTGAGGTAGAGGTTGACACTAATACCCTGATAGCACACTTTTATAGCACTTCCCTGAATGCGCAATACTACTACTGGAACACAGGAGATGGCATAGGTTACTCAGAAGACAGCACATTTGACTACCCATACAACTTCCCGGGAGTATACGAGGTCTCTCTTTACATTGAAGACGGGACAGGGTGCTGGGGTTCCATATCAAAACCGGTACAGGTTGGAAATATGGGGGCAGGTCAATGCTTTGCAGATTTTACCTACTATACTCTGCCAGGAACCAATACTGTTGAATTCTACAATACTTCTTTTCATGGTTCCGAAATAGTTTCCGGTTTTTATGATTTCGGGGATGGTACATATTCGTATGACGAAGAAAACCCCACACATACTTTCCCGGAAGCCGGTTTATATATTGTATGCGGAAATATAACTACTGCTGATGGATGCCAGAGTGGCAACTGTAAGGAAGTATTTGTTGGTGACATGCCCTGTTACACGTATTTTGATTACATTCCCGATCCCTCTACCGGCTCTGTAAGATTTATCCCTGATTCAACAGGAGCCGATGAGTATTATTGGGACTTTGATGATGGCACTGGTGACAATATAATGGAACCCGTGCATCATTATATTGAACCTGGATATTACATTGTATGCCTGTCGACTTATGATATCGAAACCAACTGCTGGTCAGATATGTGTCGTGAAATTGAAGTTCAGACCGAAGGCCAAACCATATGTAATGTAAACTTCAGCATGAGTATCGATAGTATTACACGTACTTTACATGTATCTGGAAATTCGGCAACACCATTTACAGAGTGGTACTGGGATTTTGGTGACGGTGGTTTTGAAATAGCAAAAGACACATCCCATACTTACTCAGCTGATGGAGTATATCCTGTTTGCATTTTTGCTTACGATAATGTTAGCAGCTGCTATGCTGAAAAATGCAAAGTTGTCATTATGAATTCTACTACAGCCGGTGCACAGCTTACAGCAGACTTCTCGGCAGTTCCAATACCCGGTACACAAAAGGTAAAATTCAAAAATAAGTCGCTTGGAAACGTGGATGAACGCTATTGGACCTTTGGAGATGGGTACTATAATGATTTAAAAGATACGATTACCCATACTTATCCTTATATGGGATTATGGAATACATGCCTGCTGGTATTTAACAATACTACTTTTAATTCAAATCAGAAATGCAAGCAGGTTTTTGTGGGCGATGCCACACAATGCAGTTTGAATGCAGACTTTAGTAAGATTATTTTACCCGACAGCCTGAAAGTAACCTTTAAGGACAAAACTACCGGTGGTGCATTCAAATGGTTCTGGAACTTTGGAGACGGCGCTACCTCTGCAAAAAGAAACCCTGTTCACTATTACATTGATCCCGGATATTATCTTGTGACTATGTCTGTACAGGATACAACAGGTCTATGCATTGACCATATGGCAAGTTTCATCCAGGTTGGAACAGCTAATTGCCGTTCAAACTTCGACTTCGTGGTTAACTCTGCTACAAACACAGTGAAATTTAACAACAAATCAACAGGTACCATAGATGACTATTACTGGTACTTTGATGATGGCACATTCTCAACAGACACCAGCCCATCCCATACGTTTAACCCGGGAATGTATAATGTTTCACTGACGGCTTCAAGCAATTCCGGATGTGCAGATTTCAATTTTAAAGAGGTACAGGTTGGACAGATTCCTTGCGATGCAGGATTTACCGTTTATGTAGACGAATCAAACAATGCCTTCTTTAATAACAATGTACTTGGAGGTACAAATCAGTTACTTTGGGTATTTGGTGATGGAAAGACATCAGAAGCTAATGATCCAATGCATAAATACAACTATCCGGGAATATATATCGTAGGATTGTATGCTTATACAGGAAGTTGTATGGACTACTATGAAGAAACTATTATAGTCGGCCAGCGCGGAGACGATATGCAGGCAAGCTTTATACATACAGTGGATGAAAATACCCGTACAGTGCAATTCTTCAACAAATCTGTAGGGGTTGACCAAAACACCAGCTATATATGGGATTTCGGCGACAGCACATTTGCGTTTACAGCGAATACAAACAAAACCTACAGTGAAGGAGGATACTACTTTGTTTGTCTCACTATAATTGGAGATGCCGGCATGCAAAATACTACATGCAAGATGATACGGGTTGCTCCTCCGGATAATAAAAACTGCCTCTCAGATTTCTTCTTTACAGTAGATTCTGCTACTCTTACAGGAACATTTACCAGCAGATCAATAGGTGTTGGTACTTCAGACAGCTATGAATGGAGGCTTGGCTACGGAGTAACCAATGAAAGCGGGCCCAATATTACCCATACATTTGATTCAGCCGGATATTACCACGTGGGATTAAAAATAAAGAACACAACTACCCATTGTACCAGTGTTGAATATAAAATGGTAAATATTGGAAAAGAATTGAAGGGATTAAAGGCAGGGTTTGAATTCGAGCAGGATACAAGTAATCTGAAATCCGGAGGGTATCCGGTGGATATGGTTGGTGTATCAAGCCCGCCAAGGCCGGCTAAATTCTCATGGGACTTCGGAGATATGAAGAAAGGAAGTGGATATTCAACAACAAGCAGGGTAAGGCATATATATGCTGAAACAGGATCATATATAGTTTGCTATACGGTTGAAGACCCGAATACCGGGGAATCAGATGAATATTGCCAGATTGTAAATGTAACAGGTAGCACCCTTACAAATAACAGCCTGTTCAACCTGTTGACGCTCGATAACTCCCCCAATCCGTTCAATGATTTTACGCGCATAAACTATACATTACCCAAAGAAGCATATATTGAACTGGTGGTAATGGATAACCTGGGGCGTGAAATAACAACATTGATAAGAAATTCGAAATCCGCAGGAAGTTATGATTACCTGTGGGATACTTCAGAATTGCCAGGTGGGGTTTACATATTGCGATTATCTTCTTCGGATGGAATGGCTAAAATTAAGATGGTGATTAAGAAATAGGTTAATAATTAACCCTGCGAGGATTCGAATCCTCGCAGGGTTATCCGGAATAAACAGACCAAGTCCGCTCTCCATGTCATTTAGTTAAGAAAAATATTTGACTCCTCCGGGGTCGAACCTCCTTAGATAAATGATATTAAGCACCAGCCTGAGGTATTTGTTTCGATTTTCCTTAAATGGTAATTCATCACACCTGGCAGCAACATGCTGCAATAAAGAATTATCATAATTCCATGCCGCAGCGTCATAATTCTATAGCGCAATATCATGCTGCCATAGAGAATAGTCATCATTCCATAAGGAATTACCTTGCTTCCATAGCGGAGTATGTTAATTCCATATGGAATTGCTTTGTTGCGATATCGCAGCAACATAATTCGGTATGTTATTATCATGCTACCCTATCTCAGCATCATAATTCGATATGGAATTATCCTGATTCTATATCTCAGCATCATGATTTGATTTGGAATCAACCTTATTCCATAAGTAACTTTTGCCTTTCCCCTTTTACCTTTAAACTATCTTAAATACTTTCACTTCTTTGTTACCATCGGTAACCTTTAGCATATAGGTTGCCGGTGGAAGCTGGCTCATGGTAAAGCTGGTTTCAGTGGTTGTAATTTCTTTGTTGTCCAATAATTTTCCTGGAGAGAAATTCATTTTAATCACTTTATACCTCTTATAAAAACTATCTCCCCCTCCCCTGCGAACGTTAGAAAAGAATTCCGTACTTCATTCTAACTTTATTCTAAATAAGAAGTTTATGTTAAAATACTGGCATCTGTGAATTTGATTTTGTATATTTATGTTTCAATATGTGATGGGTATGATGGTGCCATTTAATAAATGGCGTATAAGGGAAGGGATACTGCTTAACGAAAACTAAAATGTACTTAATAATTACTTATTAGACTATTCTGACTTCTGTTTACTTCAAAATGAATTTCTTATTTTTTAAAATAAATAGTATCTTTAGTATATTATAACTGAACATCTTGAAAAATAATAAACGAAATATCATGAAAACCAACCTGAAAAAAACATTCCTGATTATTCACCTTATGGGCCTTTTTTCATTACCTGTAATGAGCCAGGGTGATCCTTATTCTATTGTTCTACCCTCTAACCCATGTAGTGGAGATGTTATAAGTTTTGAGTTTTTAGATGAAGGAAATGCTGATTCAGCTCATTGGGTATTAAATGGAAATCCCATGCTATCAAAGACAATGATTACGGAGACAGTAATTTTACCGAGAGGAACTCATATTATATCAAATACTGTTTATTATAACGACTCCATCGGTAAGCATTACGCAGTTATGACTGTAAATGGCTTCCCCACCCGGTTTTTACCGGGTGACAACAGTGAATTTTGCCCGGGTGAGGAGGTCCAGTTCAAAGTAAATCCTTTGGATTTATCCGGTATTAGATGGACGGTTAATGGTAACTATTCCAGCCAGACAGATTTTACTTATATTTTCCCAAATGAAGGAACCTATATCGTATCTTTGGAAGGACAAAGTCCATCATGTGGAGCAGTACTCGATACCCTTCAACAATTAATTACAATAAAGAAAAGAGCGAAAGCAAATGCAAAACCAGCTCTTTTGTCCGAGGGACAGTTTTGTCCTATGGACAAAGTATTTTTCGAACATAATGGCAACCTCCAAAACGAGATATGGGACTTTGGCGATGGTGCTACTATACAAGGATATAGAAACCCGGGACATATTTATAAAAATCCGGGTAAATACACTGTAACACTTACAGCAGAAAATTTTTGCGGGGGTAGTGGAAAGGATTCTATGGAAGTGATCATCAACAATAATGCACCCGCGTATGCAGATTTCACCTTTTCACCAGACAGAGAAGATTATTGCCCCTACGAACCCATAAAATTCTATGCCAAGGGTAGCGGAAAATATATTTGGGATTTTGATGATGGCGGGGTCTCAACACAGGCCTTTCCAACACATGTATTTGGAGACAGTCTGAAAGTCTGGAATGTAAAGCTCCAGGTCACCAATTCCTGTGGTAATAAAGCTTCTACCACAATACCAGTGTCAATTTCTAACAGTTATTACTCTGAAGCGAGTGTTGTGCCGTACTTTGACATATCCGATGCTGATCCCGATAATCCTATTTATTATATATGCAATGCAAAAACAATAAAACTTAATGCTTTCGAACCGGAACATGAAAACCTAACCTATCAATGGATTATTGAAAATCAAAATACTTTTGAAATAGATACAGTAGCCGGCAAAAGTATTAGCTATCCTTTTGAATTGTATCCTTACAACATTCAGCTTGTTGCTAAAAACCTTTGCGGTAATGAGACATCAGAATCCCGGTCCCTTGCTCTCATGGTAAATACAGAGATACAACCCTACCTGATGCCCGGTATATTTCCACAAAGGATTTGCCCCGGTGAAAGAGTATACTTCTGGGATGACGCCCTCACGCTCGATTCACCAACATTGCCCTACCGCTACTCTATCTATTTTGGAGAAGGCACACCTGCTATCAATTTCAGAAATTTTGAAAATTTTGAAGAAGGGATATTAAGGTCCCACACATATAGTGATATCCAAGAGTATAACTTTTCTATGTTTGCCCTCAATGAGTGTGACAATTCATCGGATACTACCTTTGGAATAATACAGGTAAGGGATGATTTACCGACAGAAGTGATGATACATAACAGCACACGTGACTGGGACGAGGATAACAATATACTTAAGCCAATGGAAGATTGGTCAAAAAGGATCAACTCAACCGATAGAATATTGCGTGTAAATAGCATGCTTTATTTTATGAATGGTATTAATAATTCATATTATTATATGATCTACGAAGGTGGAATATTTGGAATACCAGACAGGATGCCTGATGCTTATGTAAAAAGTATTCCTGTTAATCTTTATAGCTATGACACTGTTAGCATTTATATCCCTGAATACATTAATAGCGTAGGTGTTGCAGTTGGTTGGTATTGCGATAGTCTGCATCAGATGAAAAAACTACCAGACCAAATGATTATACCGAATAATATGTATACTGGTCTCATTTATAACATTGATCTGGATCAAGATTCGATTGACTATGCTAATCCAGATAGTTTTTATGTATATTTAGAAGATGCCTGTCCACCCACAAACACGGCTGAATTAGTTGGGTTATGGAGAAATAAGGATGGAGATACATATACTTTCCTGATGTTTTCTGAAACATTGGAATATGAAATCTATTCCTCAAAAAATCCTACCGGAATAGAAAAAGAAATGATATCCCAAGGTACTTATTCACCCACAAGTGCTGAATTTACTTTATATGATAATACTTTATGCTTTGGGCTTGATGGTATTCATATGTATAATCTTGTAGTTGACACGTTGATGTTAATGTCACCATCCGATGGATGTTTTGAACGAAGCAGTGCCATCGAATACAGAAATTTTGAGCGGATACCGCAAACTCCGGCTGAATATGCAGTTTGTCCCGGTGATACGGTAAGATTCTCCATTTATGGCGGAGACAGTTATTTATGGGATTTTGGCGATGGCCAGACATCGACTCAACCATTTCCGGCTCATGTTTATGATTCCAGTGGTATTTATTATGCTACATGTGCTGTTTCCAACAATTGCCTTAGAACAGATACTTTCCATACTATAGTAATTGTTAGTGAAGGCGTTTTACCTTTACTATCGTTTGATGCTGATAACTGGTTTCCAAAAGAAGATGAAAATGTAAAATTCTACTATGATAATGACTACCAGGATAACAGGTTTAAAGACTATGCATTTCATTGGGATTTTGGTGATGGTCTTTCTTCATCAGCGAAGTATCCGGTTCATCAATATACAAATCCCGGCGTATATAATGTCAGGTTAAGTGTATCCAATAGTTGCGGAACAGTAATGTCTGATCCTAAGCCTATAATTGTCAATAAGGAATGTGATGTATATCCTCAATTTAAATTAGTAGCAGATACTGCAAACCCAAATAAAATATACTATTATAACACCTCTATTGGAGATATAACAAATGCAGGTTTCTGGAAATTTGATGACGGAAATATAATACCCCGTAAGCCTGGCATTTATTATAAAATCCTTGAAAACGGGCCTCATACAGCATGTCTGTGGGTAGTTAAAAGTGATACTTCATGCACGGATTACCTCTGTAAAGATTTTATAGTAGGTATGGTAGAATGTAATGCTGATTTTACATACGATATAAATTCCACATTAAATGAAGTATTCTTTACCAATACCTCAATTAACACTACCAATTACTACTGGGAATTCGGAGATGGCACCACTTCTATTTTGCAAAATCCGACAAAAAAATATAAAACACCGGGTTATTACCACGTAGTACTCACAGCATCGAATACCAGCTGTACCTCAATTAAAGATGAGTGGATTCAGGTTGGAGAAGACGTTTCAAGTTGTGTGGCAGATTTCTGGTACACTTTGGATGCCAATGACAGCACAATTGTTCATTTCCATAACAGTTCCATAACGCAAGGCCAGATTGTAAAAGGTTATTACGATTTTGGAGACGGAAGCTTTGCATATGAAGCTGACCCAACACACAAGTACAGTGCACCCGGAATATACAAAGTATGCGCAGGATTTACTGATAATAATGGCTGCCAGGCTCGTATATGCAAGCCGGTAAATGCAGGCAACGAGGATTGCTACGCAGATTTCTTCGTTATACACAGCAGGGTAAATTCTTCTGCCACATTTGTTGCCGATAGTATAGGCGAAGCTGAATTTTTCTGGGATTTTGGAGATGGATCCACTGCCGAAGGCAGAATTGCAAGCCATCTATATAGTGAGCCAGGGTACTACCCTGTTTGCCTGAATGTAGTAAATGCTTCAGTTAATTGTTTTGTTGAAATGTGTAAAGATGTGCAAATATCAGGTGACACATCCGTTTCTCTCTGTCATGTAAATTTAAGCTATACAATAGATCCTGCAACACGAACAGTTAATTTCAGCAGCAACTCAGGAGCTTCATTTACCAACTGGTTATGGGACTTTGGTGATGGTACAATATCTACAGCAAAAGACACAAGTCATCAGTATGCAGCAGATGGTGTATACCCTGTTTGCTTATATGCTTATGATGATATAACCGGTTGTTTTGATGACGACTGCAAATCTATTGTTATAACCGGCCTTAACACGGGAGAACAACTTACAGCAGATTTTTCAGCCATTAATATTCCAGGGACTATGAGGGTTAAATACAAAAACAGGTCGCAGGGTAATATAACCAATAAATACTGGACATTTGGCGATGGCACATTTGACCTGGGTTTAACAGGCGATACTGTAAGCCATATTTTCCCTGATTATGGACTGTGGAACTCATGCCTTATTGTAGCGAATAGCTCAACATTTAATGCAAATAGAAAATGTAAACGTGTATTTGTGGGAGATGCTTCTATATGCAGGCTCAATGCAGACTTTAGTATGATGGTAATACCAGATGACCTTTCTGTTAATTTCATTGACAAATCCACTGGTGGCGCATACAGATGGTTCTGGAATTTTGGCGATGGAAATAGTTCAAACAGAAGAAAACCATCTCATACATATGAAAAACCCGGATTATATCTTGTAACTCTTTCGGTACAGGATACAACAGGTAACTGCATCGACAATGCATCCAAATTTGTTCAGGTCGGACAGTCAGATTGTATGGCCCGTTTTGAATATTCTGTGAATACTTCAACTTATTCAGTCAGATTCAAAAACATATCACGGGGCAATATAACCGGCTATCAATGGGATTTTGGTGATGGAGGAAGTTCAACTTTACCTGCACCGCTTCATATATTTACTCCGGGTAATTACACGGTATCCTTAACAATATCAAGCGATGCCGGTTGTGTGGATCAGTATTTTGAAAACATTCAGGTTGGACTTATTCCCTGCGATGCATCCTTCACTGTGCATGTTGACACTACCAACAGAGCATTTTTCAATAATAAGGTGCTGGGTGGAGTAAACAAACTACTGTGGATATTTGGAGATGGGGCAGTATCTGAGAAGAATGATCCTGTGCACAAATATAATTTCCCCGGAATCTATACAGTAGGGTTATACGCATATACCGGTACTTGTACCGATTATTCAGAAGAAACAATAATTGTCGGGGCCAGGGATGGAGACATGCAGGCATTCTTTACACAAACTGTTGACGAAAATAATCTCACTGTAAAATTCTTTGACCGGTCAATAGGTACAGATGGTAGTACCACTTACTTATGGGATTTTGGAGATACAACAACATCAACAGATCAAAATCCGGTAAAGACATATACCGAAGGAGGATATTACTTTGTATGCCTGACTGTTATCGGACAGGATGGTATGCAAAACACAACATGTAAAATGGTGAAAGTTGCACCTCCGGCCTCAAAAGACTGCTTGGCAGATTTCTTCTATACAGTTGACTCGGCAGCATTATCCGGAACATTTACCAGTGCCTCATATGGGGTAACTCCAACCACAACCTATAGATGGATATTTGGTGATGAAATTTTAGACGGCAATAGCTCAGAATCATTTAGTTTTGACTCAGCCGGTTTTTATAATGTAGGATTGATTATAAATAACAGGCTTACTAATTGTGAAAGTGCTGAATATAAACTCGTAAATGTTGGTATGGGAGATCAGGGTATAAGAGCAAGCTTTGTTTATACTTTAGATACAAGCAACCTGAAATCCGGAGGATATCCTGTCGATATGGTTGGAGTATCAAGTCCTCCCAGACCAGCAAAATTTAGCTGGGATTTTGGTGATATGAAAAAGGCCGGTGGATTATCAACAACTAGTCGTGTAAGGCATATATATGCTTTGGCAGGAACCTATATACCCTGCTATATCGTTGAAGATCCTCAAACAGGAGAAACTGACGAGTATTGTCAGATAATTAATGTAGGATCAAATAGTGTAAACAATTTACTCTCAGGCATTTTACTATTTGATAATAATCCTAATCCTTTCAGTGAATATACAAGAATAAGCTATTCGACCTCAGAAAGTATGTATATTGAACTTGTAGTATTGGACAATCTTGGAAGAGAAATCTCCACTTTGATAAAAACCACTAAACAAGCAGGATCATATGAATATTTGTGGGATACTTCTGATCTTACAGAAGGAGTATATTACTTGAGGTTAAGCACATCGAAAGGATGGACAAAAACAAGAATGGTAGTAAAAAAATAGAAGGTAAATAGTAATAAAAAAAAGGCTGCCTAAATACTTTGTGCAGCCTTTTTTGTAGCGAGAGGCGGGATTGAACCGCCGACCTCATGATTATGAATCATGCGCTCTAACCTGCTGAGCTACCTCGCCATCCGTACATTGACAATTATTGAACTATCAATTTGGGAGTGCAAATATAGTGTTTTCTTATAAAAAAAAAGATTTTTAGAAAATTTATTGTGTATATATTTAAGTATATAATATGATCAGTTTTAGTACTATATAATAGTAATCTTTAATGGATGAAAACATGATATATTAAGGTTTTTAAATAAAATCACCTATCTATAAACAGTAAAATTTTTTTCCTTAACTTTTTTTTATATATTGCAAAGCAAGTGAAAACAAAATTGATTTTTGGATGAAGAAGAAATATGAGTTAGAATTTACAATAAACTCCTCCCCAAAAGTACTATATAATCGGTTAAGTACACCGGGAGGCCTCTCTGAATGGTTTGCTGATGACGTAAATATTAAGGGAAAGACTTATACTTTTATTTGGAATGGCACCGAAGAAACTGCCCAACTAGTTCAAAAGAAAGAAAATATATTTATCCGTTTTCAATGGACCAATGAAGAATATTCTGATACTTTTTTTGAGTTCCGCATTACTTCCGATGAATTAACCGGGGATGTTTCATTGCTTATCATCGATTATGCAGATGACGATGAAAAAGATGATGCTGTAGATTTGTGGAATACGCAGGTTGCCGAATTAAAGCATGTATTGGGTTTATAATCCTTCGATTTTCTATATAATATCCTCCCACATTATACGTTTTTATTTATATTTGGCGTTGAATTTGCTAATGGAATGAAAAAAATACATCTTTTTCTATTAAAATCTTTTATAGGTCCGTTTCTTCTTACCTTTTTCCTGGTTACGTTCCTCCTGTTAATGCAATTTTTATGGAAATATATCGACGATTTAGTAGGTAAAGGATTAGAAATTCCGGTCATTGCAGAACTTTTGTTATATACCTCTGCCAGCCTGGTCCCTATGGCCCTGCCTTTGGCAATATTATTAGCAGCATTAATGACATTTGGGAACCTGGGGGAAAACTATGAATTAATTGCCCTTAAGTCCTCGGGCGTTTCCCTTCAAAAAATAATGCGGCCATTAATAATTACCACCATACTACTTGCCATTGGAGCCTTTTTCTTCTCAAATTATGCTTTGCCTTTTACGAACCTAAAAATGCGATCACTCCTCTATGATATCCAAAGACAACGACCTGAATTACAAATTAAGGAAGGGGTTTTTTATAATGGCATAGATGGTTACAGTATTAAAATTGGGAAAAGGAATCAAAAGACTAATCTTCTATATGATATTAAAATTTATGATCATACAGAAAAAAGGGGAAACACAAATGTTACTGTTGCCGATTCAGGCTATATGATGATGACAGGTGATGAAGGGAATCTCATACTCACTCTTTACAGTGGATATAGCTATAATGATTTAAAAGAAAGTTCGCGTGCAAGAAACATGAGACGATTCCCTTTCAGGCGCGACAAATTCGAAAAACAGATAACTATACTTCAACTTACAGGTTTTGGTTTTACCAAATCTGATGAATCTATTTATAAAAGTAACTATCAGATGATGAACCTTTCACAACTTAAGTTATTTGAAGATAGTATTCAAAAAACCGTCAACTTCCAGAAAAACAACCTGAACAGAAACATACAGGAAAAACAGATACAAACTACCAAAAGAAGTATAGTCACCCTTGATTCAAATAGAATTGCAGAAATAAAAAAGCAAAATGCATCTTTGGAAACAGATAGTCTTGTAGCCAGCTTAAATATCTTTGAACAACGCAGGATCTATGACAGAGCTTTGCAATTGGCACGCAATAAAAAAAGCCAAATCAGGTCATCATTTGCAGCCATTGATTTCCAGGAAAGGAAAATGCGTAAATATCAAATTGAATGGCACAGAAAATTCACTCTCTCTTTTGCATGTTTGGTATTCTTCTTTATCGGGGCACCATTGGGAGCTATTATTCGAAAAGGCGGACTTGGTATGCCGGTTATAGTCTCTGTTCTGTTTTTTGTTTTCTACTACATTCTGTCTCTTACTGGAGAAAAATTCGTAAGGGAAGGAGTTCTTGCTGACTATCAGGGAATGTGGTTATCTTCTCTCATACTCTTCATCACAGGAGCATTTCTAACTTACAAAGCAACCACAGATTCTGTAATGTTCAATATCGATACCTATTTTATTTTCTTTAAGCGGGTTTGGACTTTTATTTCAAAGCATACGTTAAAGAAATTCTGGAAATAGCAAGCCTCTGTTTATGAAAATCCTGCAAATATGCACTAAAATCCCCTACCCTCCTTTAGATGGAGGTTCAATAGCAATCGTTAATCTTGCACAAGGATTTGTTAACGCAGGACACAAGGTCGATATCCTGGCAATGAATACTCCAAAACATTATCAAAAGGAAATATTACAACAAATACAAGCAGACTTGCGCCTTTTTTATGTTGATGTTGATACGGATATTAAAATACCTAAATTATTTTTCAATTTGATTTTATCCCGGTTGCCGTATAACGCCACCCGTTTTATTTCTGAGAAATTTGAAAAACAATTAATTACTTTAATTAAGGATGAAAGTTATGATGTAATTCAACTTGAAGGACTATACCTCCTTCCTTACGTTAAAGTCATCAGAAACATTTGCAATGCCATAATTGCATACCGGGCCCATAATATTGAGTACGAGATATGGGAACGTTCACTCTCTATGGCCAGTGGAATAAAAAAAATGTATCTGAAAAATCTTGTGAAACGATTAAAACGATTCGAAACAGGACATATTAACACTTACGATGTCCTTGTTCCAATTACCCGGCGAGACCTCTCCACTTTCAATCTGATGCAAAATAAAATGCCAGCATTTGTTTCACCTACCGGATTCAACATGGATAAATTATTCCACGACAATATTTCAGAAGAATTCCCTTCCTCATTCTTTCTTGGAGCCCTGGACTGGTTTCCAAACCAGGAAGGCCTCATCTGGTTTATAAATAAAGTCTGGAGGAAGATTCACAGTCAAAACCCAAACATACAATTTTATATTGCCGGACGTAATGCTCCTCTATGGCTAGAAAATAAACTAAAACAACCTGGAATAATTTATTTGGGAGAAATTGAAGATGCACATGTTTTTATGTTATCAAAAGGGATCATGATCGTACCCTTATTTTCCGGATCAGGTATGCGAATAAAAATTATTGAAGGAATGGCTCTGGGAAAAACAATCATTGCTTCACCTGTTGCAGCTGAAGGTATTGACATCACACATAATGAGAATATAATAATTGCCGATGGTGAAGAAGATTTCATAAATGCTATTGATAATCTTTTAAAAAATAAGCAACTTTATGACATGATTGGTAAAAATGCTCAAAAATTCATTACTGAAAATTATGATAATAAAACAATTTCCTCTAGTTTGGCTGAATTCTACAAATCACAGATAAAATGACTTGGAAGGTTTTATTTTGGTGTTTTCTTGGAATTATTGTTTATACCTACCTGGGTTATTTTATTCTTATCTATATTTTATTCCTGATAAAAAAGGTATTTACTAATCAAAGTAAAGAAATTTCAACATATGAGCCTGATGTTACGATATTCATAACGGCTTATAATGAAGCAGACTTTGTTGAAAGAAAAATTCAAAATACACTGGAATTAGATTATCCCAAAGAGAAAATTACTCAGCTTTGGATAACAGATGGATCAACTGATGGAACACCTAACCTGGTTAAAAAATATCCGGATATTATACTCCACCACCAGACTGAAAGAAAAGGGAAGGTTGCAGCAATGAACAGGGGAATGCAATTTGTTAACAGCTCCATTGTTATTTTTTCGGATGGTAATACAATGCTGGCAACAGATGCAGTCAGAAAGATTGTGAGACTTTTTAGCGATACCAAAACCGGGTGTGTGGCAGGTGAAAAAAGGATTAAAATTGACGATAAGGATAAAGCAATAAGTTCAGGAGAAGGGCTTTACTGGAAGTATGAATCGCTAATTAAAAAATGTGAATCGGAAATAAATAATGTTATTGGAGCTGCCGGTGAACTTTTTGCTATCCGTACAGAGCTTTTCGAACCGGTAAAAGAAGATACCCTTCTTGATGACTTTATAATGTCTCTTACAATCTTAAAGAGAGGGTATGCTATTAAATATGACCCCGGGGCCTATGCTCTCGAATCAGCATCTTTCAGTGTTAAAGAAGAATTTAAACGGAAAGTAAGAATCGCCTCAGGTGGAATACAATCTATGATAAGGATGCCTGAATTATTGAATTTCTTCAAATATGGATTTACTTCATTTCAGTACTTGAGCCATAAGGTTTTGCGCTGGATCTTAGTTCCATTTGCTATCCCTCTCACCCTCATTTTTAATTTTATAATTATCCGTTCATTCCTCATTGGATATACCGTTTATCATATTATCTTCTACCTCCAGTTACTCTTTTATCTTTTTGGACTACTGGGCTGGTGGTTCGAAAACAAACAGATAAAAGTAAAACTTTTTTTTACTCCTTATTACATCATTTTTATGAACTTTTCAATGTTTGTAGGAATTATAAGATTTTTTAAAGGAAAACAATCTGTAAACTGGGACAGAGCCAAAAGAGGTATATGATCTCCCTAACGACGGGGAAGTACGAAGACGCGGCGGGATACCCGGGAAACCCGGCGATGGAGTTACCGAATGTGGAAAAAACATACCGAAACCCAGCGACAAGGTACTAAAACCCGGCAAGGATATACCTGCTTACGGTGACGAGGTTACCGACCACGGCGGTGAAGTACAAAAATACAGCGATAAGGTTGAATATCGCGGCGACGAGGTACAAAAGTTCGGCGACGGTATTACAGAAGCTTACCTCCTAATTATTTATTCTACAAAAGTTACCGTCCCTCCGGGACTCAAAATATTTACAATGTTCTCAATTTTTAAAAATAAAATGCGTTTGTCCTGAGTTAATAACAAATATTTTCCTCCATTTTATATTTTATAACTACTTTTGCACCCAGAAACAATAAAACAAGGAGATTAAAATGTCAAAGGCGCAGGATTTGGAAAACTTCAAATTCGATAGCATTGAGGATGCCGTAAAAGATATGCGGGATGGAAAGATTATCATTGTTGTAGATGACGAAGACCGTGAAAATGAAGGCGATTTTGTTGCCGCAGCAGAATGTATAACCCCGGAAATTGTAAATTTTATGGCAACTCATGGCAGGGGTCTGATATGCGCTGCTATACCGGAAGACCGATGTGAACAACTTGATCTTGAACTGATGGTTGGGACAAATACATCAAGCCATGGAACTCCATTTACTGTAACAGTAGATCTGATAGGTAATGGATGTACAACAGGAGTTTCTGCAAGTGACCGCGCTAAAACCATCAAAGCCCTAGTTGATCCCAATACAAAACCTGAAGATCTGGGACGACCCGGACACATCTTCCCTCTAAAAGCCAGGAACAGGGGGGTATTAAGAAGAGCCGGACATACAGAAGCCACAGTTGACTTATCCAGACTAGCCAACTTAGCTCCTGGTGGTGTCCTGGTCGAAATTATGAATGATGACGGATCCATGGCAAGGCTTCCCGAATTGGTTGACATAGCCAGAAATTTTAAACTTAAAATTATATCTATCAAAGACCTTATCGCCCATATGCTTAAGCATGAAAGTCTTATCATTAAAGGGGTAAAGGTCAATCTCCCGACAGAATATGGTGATTTTCATTTAATAACATTTATTCAAAAATCAAACAACATTGAGCATGTAGCTCTACTAAAAGGTAAATGGGACACAGACGAACCTATTTTAGTACGGGTTCATTCCTCTTGTGTTACAGGTGATATATTTGGTTCTATGCGATGTGATTGCGGTCCCCAACTACACAAAGCCATGCAAATGATAGATAAAGAAGGGAAAGGTGTAATCGTATATATGAACCAGGAAGGAAGAGGGATTGGCCTATTTAATAAAATTAAAGCATACAAATTACAAGAAGAAGGCATGGATACCGTTCAGGCAAACCTGGAACTAGGATTTCATGCCGATGAAAGAGACTATGGTGTTGGCGCAAGCATATTAAGAGAACTGGGTGTAAGAAAAATGCGCCTCCTCACGAACAATCCAAAGAAAAGAGCCGGTCTGGAAGGTTATGGTCTGGTGATTGTTGAAAATGTACCTTTGGTTATTGATCCTAACGAGCATAATATGTTCTATCTGCAAACAAAACAAGCTAAAATGGGTCATCGTCTGGACATTGTAAACGATGAAAACCAGAAAAATGAATAATAGCCTAAGGATTGTTTTCATGGGAACACCGGAATTTGCCGTTCCTTCCTTGAAAATCTTACTCGATAATGGATACACTATTGCAGGTGTAGTTACAGCACCTGACAAACCTGCTGGCAGAGGACAGCAAATCCATGAATCCCCTGTTAAAACATTTGCCAGGGAACATTATCTAACCATATTACAACCCGAAAAACTAAAAGCACCTGATTTTTTAAAAGAGCTTCAAAGTTTAAAAGCCGACTTGCAGGTAGTCGTAGCTTTCAGAATGCTGCCAAAAGTTGTATGGGATATGCCAACTTACGGAACCTTTAATCTTCATGCATCTTTGCTCCCTCAATATCGTGGAGCTGCACCCATTAACTGGGCAATCATCAATGGTGAAAAAAAAACAGGCATTACAACCTTCTTTATTGAAGAGGAAATCGATACAGGGAAAGTAATATTTCAAGTTGAGGTTCCTATTGAAGAATCACAAACCGCCGGTGATATCCATGATATTTTAATGAAAAAAGGAGCTCAACTTGTCCTAAAAACCGTAAATGCTATAAACGAAAACAAACACCCTGCAACAGATCAATCCAATATTGCCAGCATACAGGGAGAGCTTAAGCCTGCACCAAAAATCTTTAAAGAAGATTGTAAAATTAACTGGAACAAACCACTAGATACTGTATACAACTTGATTCGCGGTTTAAGTCCTTACCCGGCTGCCTGGACGGAATTAAAATTGACTGATGGGAGTATAATATCTTTTAAAATTTTCAATACCTCAAAAATTCGGGAAAATCATAATCATTCTGCAGGTGCAATCCTTTCCGATAATAGAAAATATTTCAAAGTGGCAGTTCCGGAAGGCTTTATAGAAATACATTCATTACAAATGGCCGGTAAAAGAAGGATGCAAACCGAAGAATTTTTAAGAGGTTTTCAAAATTTAAATATGTGTACTATTAATACTTAATCATCCCTCCTACTCAACCTGATCATCGTCCGTACTCGTATTCACGTCAATACTATCATTCACGATGATTTCTTCTTCGACCTGAGGTTCTTCGACTTCAACAGGTTTCTCTTTGTTCTTTTTTCGTAAGTAAAGCTTATCACCAACCGTAGGTTCTTCCCCTTCTTTCAAGTGATTCTTTTTGCGAAGAGCGCTCATCTTAATGGCATATTGCTGTGAGATATCATAAAGCGTTTCACCTTCTTCAACAAAATGATAATCATTACCATAGGCAGCTTTATTTCTTTTTGGCTGAATATATAATCGCTGTCCTTCATTTAATTGGGCATCCTTTGACAGATCATTGTATTTCTGGAACTCCCAGGGCATCATTTGCATTTCTTCAGCAAGCTTGTAAAAAGTATCCCCCTCCTTAGTAATAATATATTCAGCCCTGTTTTCTTCATAAATCTGTCTTCCTGACATACTGAACTGAAATTCGTCTCCACTGCCCACATTGTTTCTAGACTTATGCGTTTTTTCTCTCTTAACACGTTGATTTCCTGTATCAAAAACATACAACTGCTCATCCTCAATAATCGTAATTAAAGCATCTGCATATTTGGAACTGGTAGCATATCCGGCTTTTTTCAATCCTTTTGCCCATCCTTTATAATCGGTTGGATCCAGTTCAAAAAGAAAATCATAGCGGGATGTATTCACTAAAAAGTCCGTATGATCCTTATATGATTCGTCTGCAGATTTATACTTTCTAAAGCATTCGCCCTTTTCATCGTCGTCATGGTACATTCTTTTCCCCTTCCAATCATTATGACACTTTATCCCAAAATGATTATTCCCATCTACAGCCAAAGAGCTATTACCACAATTTGATTCTAAAATGCCCTGAGCCAAAGTGATACTTGCCGGAATTCCACTTCTTTTCATTTCAACTATGGCAATATCTTTATACTTCTCAATATACATCTCACGGGTCATTTTTTGGCCTGACAATACACCTGAACCTAAAAATGTAAAAACAAAAACACTACATATCCTTACCTTATAAACCTTCATATCTATCATTTTAAACTTTGCTAAAATTCTTACTCCAGTTAATTTACAAATCAAATAAAAAAACACATTTCAATATAAAAAGCTTACTAAAGTTTTAAAGATAACGGGGACAGTTATGAACAAAGTTTGTTTTGGTAATTATTTTTTATGTATAACAAAATCCACCCGCCGGTTTTTCGCCCTTGCTTCATCCGTTTTGGCTGTGTCAATTGGATATTGGTTCCCGTAACCTGCATATTTAATCCTGCTCTTATTTATTCCTGCTGCTAACATAAAATTTGCAATGGATTCTGCCCTCTTCTCTGATAATTCCAAATTATAATTCTCATTACCCACATCATCTGTGTGCCCTTTTAATTCAATTGTATAAGTTGGATTCAACTTTAAAACTTCTATTAACTGGTTTAAAAAATCATTGTATTTCGTCTGGATTCCGTATGAATTGTAGGCAAATTGCACTTTAACAGAAATAGTAGTCATCGTACTATCTTCATTTACATCAATGATCTCTTCATGGGGAATTTTATTCAACACCTTTATAATCCTGTTATCATTTGATTTCATAGCACCAGCTATTCTAAAGGAGCTCTCACCTAAAAATACGCCTGAATCAAACATATCATCCCCAACATCTGCAAGGGCAAGTTTTAAGTGATACGTCCTTCCCGGAATAGTCTTACAACCCGCATATAATAGCGATGAATAGCCGTCCAGTTCAAACATAATAGATCTTTCAAGCGCATCTTGATGCATTTTATAATATGGATGATCTTCAGGTACCAAAATATTATTAACCGTATAATACTCATTGTTCTTTTCAGAATTAATATTTTCTATTGAAACGATCATCTCAGATTCAGGTAAAATGGCAATGTTCTTCTTTTCTTTTCCTGATTTATACCCGACAAAAAAGCCAAATACATCATCTACATTGTCATTTACATATTCAGGATATTCTTCGGAACCAAAAAAATAGGCAAAATTTATACTGTCTGCTATTGTAATAAAATCAAATTCCAATACAACTGCATCATAGGTAATTCCATTGGCAATTTTATCAAGGTCTTTATCTCCGGGGTAATTACTGGATGTACTCTCTCCCGCATCCAGATTTGGGCCTTTTGTATTCACTACGTTTCCCGTAGACATTACAATACCCTTTTTAATCGGTAATAATTCTGAGTTTGTATAAAAATAACCTATACCATAAGAGGGACCTGTATATTGAATATTCCACACATCCAGGTATTCCTTATTTTGAAGGAGTACATCGTAAACGAGCTCTTCTAATGTAAAATTTGTATCTACATCGTATTGCTGCGCAAACAAGGAGTAAGTTAAAAGAAATGCAATGACCGGACAAATTATCTTCTTCATTTCTTTATCAATATTAACAAGTTTCACCCGGTTATCTGAGCCAAAAAGGCATTCCAAAGATTATCATCCGGAGGCTGAGCCTCTACATAAAGCTTTTCATTTGAAACCGGATGAAAAAAAGAAACACTTCTTGCATGCAAGCTTATGCCTCCATTTTTATCTGACCGCGGAAATCCATACTTAAGATCACCTTTAATGGGGCACCCTATCTTTGCCATCTGTGCCCTTATCTGATGATGCCTTCCCGTATGCAAACGGATTTTTAATAAATGATAATGATCTGAACTCGCCAGCAATTCATAATCCAGGCTGGCGGCCTTTGAATCAGGAACTTCTTCATCACTGGCAAATGATTTATTTTTTTTGGTATTTCTTACAATAAAATGGCTAAGGGTATCAGCCTTCTTCGGTGGTTTGGTTTTTACAATAGCCCAATATATTTTCTCAACATCTTTCTCGCTAAACAATTTGTTCATCCGGGCTAGTGCTTTACTTGTACGGGCAAAGACCACAACTCCGCTCACAGGCCTGTCTATCCGATGCACCACGCCTAAAAATACGTTGCCCGGCTTATTGTATTTTTGCTTTATATATGCTTTAATATGTTCATCTAACGAGATATCTCCGGTTTTATCTCCCTGTACAATTTCTGAATTGGTTTTGTTGATAATAATCAAATGATTATCCTCATAAAGTACTTGCATGGCAATCTGCTTTCAATTTCGAGGATAAAATTAATTAATCTTTTATACACCTGATATAAAATGCACCGGATTTAGCATAAATATCTCTTCCTACCCTGGGTTCAGATATACTGAATGCCCTGTAGTATGAAACACTGCCGGGACTATCATCATTTGCCCAATAATAACCGAAAACATCTACATTTAAGTATACACCTCCTGATGTCCTGCGGCCTCCCAACAAAGCATTAAAGCCACTAATGCCATTCCATTTCAATTGCGTCCCTTCGTCAGTTCCTCTATATCCTAATTTGTCTGCCTCAACCTGGGTCATTCCCAGGCACATTTCCAGCTCTTTCCATTCATCATCCGAAGGCAGATGCCAGCCTGCAGGGCATGTTGGAGTGGTTGCTATAATTGCGTTGGCTGCGTACCAAGTATACAATCTTCCAAAACCGGAATATGTAAGGCTGTCTCCATCATAATAGTATGAACCGATAGGAGTACGAAAGTTCAGGTTTTCAGCCATCCACCAGTTATCACATATCTGAACAATATCATAAACCTGTCCATCCCGCTCATCTACAATACTATCCTTTACATTGAAGGTAGTGAATATAAACTCACTGCTAAATGAAGTATCAATTCCGTTTATTGCATAAGCCTTAGAATAATACTTTGTGAAAGGTTCCAAACCAGATAACACGACATCAAAATGTCCTGTATCGTTTCCGGCTAATACAACATTGTTATTCAATCCCGGATCATTCAGAGTATCCCAGCATAAGCCTCTCTCCACAACAGGATCATTCCCATCATTTACGACCCAACATTCAACAATACCTGATTCTGAAGTCACATCATTTACACCAACTATCATTACCGATGGAGGAAACTTACATATCTCTGTTGTAATTGAAAACTGATTACCATAAGCAGTACCAATATTATTGGTAGCGTAAGCCCTAATAGAATAAGTTGTCAAATCATTTAATCCTCCAATATAGCTCACAAAACTTCCTAATCCTCCTCCATCATTAGTCTTGGAATTTAATATTGTAGGATTGGGGGTTGTGGACCAGCAAACACCCCGCGATAAAACTGTATCAAAACCATTATCTGTTACTTCATAGGAAACAAACAGTTCGGTGCATGTTGCGGAGTCAATAGCAATGGTAGATAAAGTTGGGATAGTCTTTATTGGCTCAGTAATAAAACTTGTATCCTCGCTATAAGATACCCCGGCATTATTAATTGCAAATGCCCTTACATAGTAGGTAGTATTGGGCGTAAGACCGGTAATAAACTTACTGAACACACTAATACCAGATCCGGAAGCATGATAGACCATATTTCCATTTATATCGGGATTAGTCAGGGTATCCAAACAAAATCCTCTGTCAAATACCGTTACCCCACCATCAGAAACAACCTCTCCTTCAATGTTCACCGCATCCGGGCTCATGTAATCAATCAAATTAATCTTTACA
This sequence comes from Bacteroidales bacterium, assembly GCA_016926235.1. The sequence goes on from JAFGOZ010000191.1 coordinate 57,781, forward strand.
ACAGGTAAATTTACATCACTTAACGTACTAAAAACCAATTCATTTCCATATCCCACTCCTGAATCATTTTCTGCAAAAGCCCTAATATAATAACTTGTTCCGGGATTAAGTCCAGTAATCTTACACCAAAATCCACTTTCTGCAGTTTCATTCTCACATACCGAATCAGAAACATCCGGATTCGATGTTTCATCCCAGCATGCCCCTTTTCTTACTATAGATAGTTCACCTGAATCCAGCAGGGTCGCGTGAATATAAGCACTGATCTGTGTTATCGTATCCATGTTCACAGATAAAACATAAGGCTTATGCACAACCATTATATAAAAAGTGTCAGAAACCAATGGTTCACAACTTCCTTCTAAAATCACTAATCTGTAAAAACATGAAGAATCCGGTTTTACCAGAGTATTAACATCCATAGGTGTTCTTATCCATGATGTCATGTCCAGGGAGGTTTCAAAATACAATTCACCCCTGTAAACAGGATATTCCAAATCAATTGAATCCCCTTTCGTTATAATAAGGTCTTTGGAACTCTGGGCAGAAGTATATATTTCTCCCGAAATCAATATGATAAAAACACTTAGTAGTTTTATATAAGTCTTTATGAGCATTCTGGTAATGTGTTTATTTTTTAATAAACGATTTAGACACATCCATATCTCCCCCTAAAATTCGTAAAATGTATACACCATCAGGAATTCCAGAAATTGATATTACCTGTTGATATTCACCTGGTTCTAACAGCACAACCTGATTTAACAGCATACTTCCAGACAAGGACATTAGATAAACCTCGACATGTAATGATCGAATAACACCCTCGAATTCCAGAAAAATCTTATCTGAAGCAGGATTGGGTTTAATCCCAATACTTCTTATTGAAAGGTTTTTCCCGAAATCAGATTGAGTAAATAAAGTAATAGCCATTTCATCCGAAGCAATACATCCTCTGCTGTCGGTTACAGTAAGATAGAAACTCATCGAAGTATCGGCAGTTATAGTTGGATGATCAATATAGGCATTATCAAGCTTATCAGCAGGCTGCCAACTATATGAATAAGGAGTTGTTCCACCTTTAGCAACCGATGTCCCTCCAAGTTGAAGTGAAATACCCGGGGTAACAATGGTATCAGGTCCCGCATTAGCAAATAGTTCTTCCGGTTGATTAAAATTGAATAAAATCTGGTGCTGGGCAAGAATTACATTCCCCCCTGTGAGAAGGTATAAAATAATACACCTTAATTTCTTTTTCATTTGTGCAATGAGTTAATACATTTTTATTATTCGGATATAAATAAAACATCTAACCTTTTGTTTTTAAAACATTTAATGAAATATTACAAAAGCACACATCAGGCCTTGTTAGATAAACGTATTTTGTCTGATAAATGTTTCGTTTTTTTGATAAAAAAATTTTACTTAAATGATAAGTGACAATAATTCAGTGATTAACGATGAGAAAAAAAATGTTTAGACAATTTATTATTTCGTCTAACAGAACTATAATAAACACTATCAAGAATGGCCAGAAAAAAGAAGATAATTAACTCGTTATAGATTGATATTTGTTCGACTGATTTTCAACAAACTCTGGCTTTATCCAGGGGGATAAATCAATTTCTAAGATTCGTTTTTTACCCCTACTGAAGTTAGGGGCTATCGAAAATCAATAATTTAGAATGATTCTTATATCGAGTAAATATTAATATTGTTCCTTCTCATTAGGAAACTGAAGATTCCTTACATCTTCAATATAGTTTTTTACTGCTCCAGTAATTTCCTGATATAGATTGTGGTAACGTCGTAAGAAACGAGGAGAAAACTCCTGGGTAAGACCTAGCATATCATGAAGTACTAATACCTGTCCGTCTACTTCACTTCCGGCACCTATGCCAATAGTGGGTATTTTCAGTGATTTGGAAACCTTTGCCCCCAATTTTGCCGGTATTTTTTCCAGTACTATCGCAAAACAACCAGCCTTCTCCAATACTTTGGCATCTTTTTCAAGTTTCTCTGCTTCTTCTTCATCCTGAGCCCTGACTACATAGGTACCAAACTTATGAATAGATTGTGGTGTTAATCCTAAATGTCCCATAACAGGTATTCCTGCCGATAAAATACGTTCAATGGATTCTTTAATCTCCTCTCCTCCTTCCAGTTTCACACCATGTGCGCCTGTTTCTTTCATAATACGGATAGCAGATGCCAGTGCTTTTTTTGAATTTCCCTGGTAGGTTCCAAAAGGAAGATCAACTATAACCAATGCCCTTTGCACTGCCCTGATAACTGATGCAGCATGATATATCATATTATCAAGTGTGATAGGAAGGGTTGATTCATATCCCGCCATCACATTTGATGCCGAATCCCCAACAAGTATGATATCTATTCCTGCTTTATCCAATATTCTTGCTATGGAATAATCGTAAGCAGTCAGCATGGCAATCTTCTCACCTCTATGCTTCATTTCATACAGCACATGTGTTGTAACCCTTCTTACTGTTTGATGTATTGACATGATAATATTTTTGTTGATTATCAAATAATATGACAAAGTTCACAATTTATTTTGAACAAACGATACATTGGGTATTTTTTTATAATTTTCACATGCGTTATGACGATTTGTCATGTTATCGAAAAAAAATTTGTATTAATTGACGGCTAATGCATGTCAAATTTGCATTATTATGGCTAAAAATAAAACTGGCATAATCATTGAAAAAAAGATAAATAGAAAAACAAAATGATTAACAATAAATAAAATATTCATTATGGGAAAAATTATAGGTATAGATCTTGGAACCACCAACTCATGCGTTGCTGTAATGGAAGGGAATGAACCTGTGGTTATACCTAACAGTGAAGGTAAAAGGACCACCCCATCCATTGTTGCATTTGTTGAAAATGGGGAAAGGAAAGTGGGGGATCCTGCAAAAAGGCAAGCAATTACGAATCCTGAAAAAACCGTTTATTCAATCAAACGTTTTATGGGTGAAACCTATGATAAGGTACAAAAAGAAATTCAACGTGTGCCTTACAAAGTCGCAAAAGGAGACAATAATACACCTCGCGTAAAAATTGGAGACAGGCAATACTCACCGCAGGAACTATCAGCAATGATCCTTCAAAAAATGAAGAAAACAGCAGAAGATTACCTGGGACAGGAAGTAAAAGAAGCTGTAATAACCGTACCAGCATATTTTAGTGACTCACAAAGACAAGCTACTAAAGAAGCAGGAGAAATAGCAGGCTTAGAAGTTAAAAGGATAATTAATGAGCCTACTGCGGCTTCATTGGCATACGGCCTTGATAAGAGGTCAAAAGACATGAAAATAGCCGTTTACGACCTGGGTGGAGGCACCTTTGATATCTCAATCCTTGAACTTGGAGATGGTGTTTTCGAAGTAAAATCAACAAATGGCGATACCCACCTTGGGGGAGATGATTTTGACCAGGTAATAATTGACTGGTTGGCAGAAGAATTCTTAAAAGATGAAAATATAGATTTAAGAAAAGATCCTATGGCACTTCAACGATTAAAAGAAGCTGCAGAAAAAGCTAAAATCGAATTATCGAGTTCATCAACTACAGAAATAAACCTGCCTTATATTATGCCAGTTGACGGAATTCCAAAGCACCTGGTTAAATCATTGACAAGGGCAAAATTTGAGCAGCTGGCTGACAAACTTATCCAGTCTACCATTGAGCCTTGCCGGCTGGCATTAAAGGATGCAAGTCTGTCACCCTCTGACATTGACGAAGTAATTTTAGTAGGAGGTTCTACCCGTATTCCTGCAATTCAGGAGATAGTGCAAAAATTCTTTGGTAAAGCACCATCAAAAGGGGTAAATCCTGATGAAGTTGTGGCAGTTGGTGCGGCAATTCAAGGTGGTGTGTTAACAGGAGAAGTTAAAGATGTTCTCTTATTAGATGTAACTCCTCTATCTCTGGGTATTGAAACTATGGGAGGTGTAATGACCAGGCTTATTGAATCAAACACAACAATCCCAACTAAAAAAGCTGAAACTTTTACCACTGCAGCAGATAATCAACCTTCTGTGGAAATACATGTATTGCAAGGTGAACGCCCAATGGCAGCCCATAACAAGACTATCGGCAGGTTCCATCTGGACGGAATTCCACCTGCACCAAGAGGGGTTCCTCAAATTGAGGTTACTTTTGATATTGATGCAAATGGTATATTACATGTATCAGCTAAAGATAAAGGTACAGGAAAAGAACAGAGCATCCGTATTGAAGCATCTTCAGGACTTACAGACGCTGAGATAGAAAAAATGAAACAAGAGGCCAAAGCAAATGAAGATACTGATAAACAAGCAAAAGAAAAAGTTGACAAACTTAATACTGCAGATAGTATGATTTTCCAGACAGAAAAGCAATTAAAAGAGTTTGGAGATAAGCTTCCTGCAGATAAAAAAGGTCCTATTGAACAGGCTCTAGGTAAACTTAAAGAGGCCCATAAAAATCAGGACATAGATGCTATTGACAAAGCAACTGCCGAATTAAATTCTGTATGGCAGGCAGCATCACAGGAAATGTATAATGCAAGTCAACAACAAGCAGGAACACAAAGTGAACCTTCCGGTGATGCAGGAAACAACAAAAAGGGAGACCAGGAAGTGACAGATGTTGATTTTGAAGAAGTAAAATAAATATAATGGAACTTTATGAAAGGGGCAATATTGTCCCTTTTTTTTTCTATATAATAATAGGACCCCAATGTTTTGCGTTAGTATGAAATCTCAATTATTTCACTAATAACAAAACTCATAATTAAATTATCCGTTTAACAATAAATAATCAATACAATAATATTAAAACATCGGAGCAATTTTATGTATTTTTGAAAAAATAATTTGAAAAATATGCGATACATAAATATTATTATTCTATTCCTTTCGTTTTCAATTCATGTATTAAGTCAGGAAAAGACTGTAAATCAAACCGATGCCCAGGGCAGAAAACAAGGATACTGGAAAAAAACCAATGAAGAAGGCAAATTAATTTATGAAGGATATTTCAAGGACAATAAACCAGTAGACACGTTAAAGCGTTATTTTGAAGATGGAAGTCTGAAAGCCTTAATGATATACAGTGAAAAACATGATACAATAGAAGGTGTCCTCTTCTTTGAAAATGGAGGAGTATCTGCTGAAGGGAAATACTTAAATAAGGAAAAAACAGGATTATGGAAATATTACAGCGAATACTTTAAATGCCTTATTCAGGAAGAAACTTATATAATGGGTAAAAAGGAAGGCCTTTCTGTAAATTATTACCAGAATGGGAGTCCAAGTGAAGTACTCCAGTTTAAAAATGATATAAAGGATGGCAAATGGATGCAATATTTTGACAATGGGCAGATGAAATTTGAAGCAAATTATATTAATGATAAATTGAATGGAGAATATGAACTATACCAACCTGACGGAAAACTTGAAATAAAAGGCTCATATAAAGATGATCTTAAAGATGGGAAATGGAGCTATTATGATGAAAAAGGCAAATTATATAAAGAAATAGTATACAATTCCGGTGTTGCTGAAAATGAGGAAGAATTGAGAGAAATACAAAATAAATATATGGACTTGATTGAACAAAACCAGGGCAAATATCAGGAGCCTGATGAAACCGGCGGTTATTAATGCTTATAAAGGAATGAATAAAATTATATTACTGATTAGTTGTTGCATATTTACCTTGCAGGGTATTACACAAACAGCCCCACATAAATACTGGATTGAATTTACTGATAAAAAAAACAATCTTTACAGCCTTGATAAACCTGAAAAATTTCTGTCTGAAAGGGCATTGAAAAGAAGGATAACACAATCAATCCCTATTGACTATTATGACCTTCCCATAACACCCATGTATTTAGATAGTTTAAGAAATATGGGGCTTACTATACTTACCTCGTCCAAATGGATGAATGGAGCTACTATTTACACTACGGATACTTCATTGCTTAACCAATTGAGCCAGGTTTCTTTTATAAAAAGTATTAAAAAAACTTTCTTTGATTCTACTGCACTAAAGAGCACTCCCCGATATCAGACCGACACTACCTCTATAATCACTAAGCCTGAAAACCTTCTCGAAAACTATGGGTATGGATATCCGCAAATAGCTATTCATAACGGGCATTTACTTCATTCCATGGGTTTTAAAGGGAAGGGAGTAGTTATTGCTGTAATAGATGCTGGGTTTTATAATGCAAATCGTCTTACAGCCTTCGATAGCATATGGCAAACCGGCAGGTTGCTTGGCACAAAGGATTTTGTTTATGGAGGTGCTATAAGATTTAATACCTCAACACATGGGACAGGAGTATTGTCCGCTATTGCCGCTTATGTGCCGGGCACTTTTATTGGCACAGCCCCTGAAGCCTCATTCTGGTTGATACGCAGTGAAGATTCCAAAACCGAATATATCATAGAAGAAGATAACTGGGTTGCTGCTGCAGAATTTGCAGATAGTGTTGGAGTTGATATTATTAATACTTCTTTAGGTTATAGCACATTTGACGATGCCTCACAAAACCATACATATCAAGAAATGGACGGGAAATCAACGCGTATTTCGAGAGGAGCTGCTATTGCCGCCAAAAAAGGTATGTTGATAATTTGCAGTGCAGGTAACCAAGGTAATAAAACCTGGCGATACATTACTGCACCCGCTGATGCCGACAGCATATTAACAATTGGTGCGGTTGATACTAGTGGCACTTACGCAAATTTCAGTTCTGTAGGCCCCACGGCTGACGGAAGAATTAAACCGGATATTGCTGCTGTAGGTTACCAAACCTATGTTATTACAATCGATGGGCAATGTTTGCCGGGAAACGGGACCAGTTTCGCTGCACCAATCATTACAGGATTAGCTGCTTGTCTTTGGCAGGCAAATCCTGAGGCATCAAACATAGATATTATCGCAGCAATTCAAAGAGCTTCAAATAATTACTATCATCCTGATTTCTATGTAGGTTATGGAATTCCAGATTTTTACGCAGCTGATACAATATTAAAAAAGACACTTAGTGAAATAAAAAAATCTTCTTCTGTAGTAAAACCAAATCCATTTGATGATTACTTTACAATACATGTGCCTGACAATAAGGGAGCTGAATTTAAAGTAGATATTTTGGATCTCTCAGGCAGAAAATTCTTTACAAAAAAAACAAAGCCTGACCTGTTCAATAATATACATATTTTTGGCCTGGATTATTTAGAAGATGGAATTTACATTGTCAACGTTGATGCACCTTCATACCATGAACAGATAAAAATCATAAAGCAATAAGCCATGGCTCCCTCAGCCATATCACTTTTGGAACTCAATGCAACGATCAGGGAAGGCATATTGAACCTGTTCCCTGATTCTTATTGGATTATTGCAGAAATAAATGATTATAAAATAAACAGAAGCGGACACTGTTATCTTGAACTTATTGAGAAACAAAAGGATTCTGATGCAATAGTCGCTAAAACCCGGGCAACCATCTGGGCAAACACATTCCGCATGATCCGCCCCTATTTTGAAACTTCAACAGGCAGGAGCCTTTCCGAAGGATTAAAGATCATGGTAAATGTAACTGTTGAATTTCATGAAGTTTATGGCTTGAGCCTTAATATCCTTGATATTGAACCTCAATATACCATCGGCGATTTGGCCAGACAACGCGCTGAAACTATTGCCAAACTTGAAAAAGAAGGGGTAATCAATATGAACAAGGGACTGGAACTTACTCTTGTGCCGCAAAAAATAGCTATCATCTCCTCTCCGAATGCTGCAGGATATAAAGATTTCATAAACCAGCTTAACCGTAATGCATATGAATATAAGTTTTATACACGTCTTTTTCCAGCCATTATGCAGGGTGATGCTGCTGAATCTTCTATTATCGAAGCCCTCGAAACCATTTATCAATACGAACATCTTTTTGAAGCTGTTGCAATAATACGGGGTGGTGGAAGTAAAAGTGATCTTCAGTGTTTTGATAATTACTGGCTGGCATTCAACGTAGCCCAATTCCCTCTGCCTATTATCACTGGCATAGGGCATGAACAGGACGAATCTATTATAGATATTGTAGCCCATACAAAACTAAAAACACCAACTGCAGTAGCTGAATTCTTTATAGACCGGGCAGCTGAATTTGAAAGCAGATTGACTGAAAACCGGAATCAACTCTTACAACTGGCAAATAATGCGCTAACCACACAACACTATATCTTAAAAAATATCACAGTTTATTTACCAAATATATTAGAGTCAACTCTTTTACGAAAATATCATCAACTAAACTCCCTTTCCTATAAATTCAATACACTCGCTAAAAAATATTTGTCTACAACAAAATATAAGACAAACCAGTATCTTTCGAGATTAATATTATTAACAAAAAAATACTACCTAACACAAACAAACAAGGTGTTTCATTATGGTGTAGAAACAAAAAAAACACTTAAAAATTACTTTACCCATAAAAACCATCAAATTGAAATTCTAACTCAAACAAACACATATTTGGATCCTGCAAATATCTTAAACCGGGGATATTCTCTCACTCTGTTAAATAATAAAATAGTGAAAGAAGCACTCGATTTAAAGAAAGGAGATATAATTAAAACATTGTTAAAAAAAGGAGACATAGAAAGCTCTGTAACAAACACAAATAAGTCCCGGGAGTAAATTCCGATAATAACTACCCATTTGAATAGATCTGACTTTAAATACTTTGTTAGTAAATTCTGATTTTTGCTTGCATTATTTTCATAAATTGCTCACTAAAATGACTATATAATTTATGAGGAAACTTTCAGTAATTATTATACTTACACTTGTTATATTACCCAATACTCATGGCCAATCTTCAAATGAATTAATTGACAGTTTATTACAAATAGTAAATAAAGCTGATAAAAATGAGAAATCTGAATTATATAATGAATTAAGCAAATTATCACTAAATAGTTCACCGTTAAAAGCTATTCAATTTGCAGAAGAAGCACTCGTCTGGGCTGAAAAGCAAGAAAACAATTATGAAAGGGCTACATCCCTCTTCAATTTGGGAAGTGCATGCTTTGCTTTAGCCAGGTACAATGAATCCAAAGATTATTTTCATCAGGCTCTGGTCGTTTTCAGTGAACTAAAAGAAACAGACTGGATTGCCCGAACATTTAATAATTTAGGTCTGGTATACAGGGAATTAATGGACTTTGATAAAGCTGAACATTATATAAATGATGCACAAGCAATATTCCAAGACACTAAAAATCAGGAAGGGGAAGCCCAGGCATTTAATAACCTGGGCAGTCTTTACCTTAGGGAAAAGAAGTACGATATGGCACTTACACAATACCTTAAATCGCTGGAGATAAGACAAAATTCTGATGACAAAACCAAACTTGCATCATTATACAATAACATTGCCCTTGTATATAAAGAGCTGGATGAACACAGCCAGGCGCTTGATTACCACGAACGTTCTCTTAGCCTGCTTACCGAACTTCAGGATCAAAGAGAACTGGCCGCAACCTACAATTACATTGGTAATATTTATCTGAAAACCGGTGTTTATAATAAAGCCCTTGAAGCCTATCTAAATGCATTAAGTATCAGAAAGGAATTAGATATAAAATCTGATATTGCCGGTACCTTAAGCAATATTGGCCTGGTTTACCTCGACATGAATAACCTGAAAATGGCTGAAGACTTTTTTCATCAGGCGTTAGAACTCTATGATTCTGAAAGCAATACACGGATGATGTCTGTTACTTTTAACCGCCTTGGAAATGTTTACCTGAATGCAGGAGAAACAAAAAAATCTTTGGATGCTTTTGAAAACGCACTTCAGATAAGCATTGAACTAAAGGATGACATAGCAAGATCAAACGCACTAAAAAATATTGGCAAGATATATTCACAAACAGCAAATGTTAAAAAAGCCCTTGAATATTTCAAAGAAGCTATTGAAGTAAATAATAACATTGGTAATATAAATGGCAATACATTTATTTTCAACGACATAGGAAATCTTTACTTTGAAGAAAAAAAATATAACGATGCATTATCTAATTACACACAGGCAATTACAGCCGGTGAAAAGGTTGATAATTCATTTATCGTGGCCTTATGTAACAGAAAAATAGGTGAAATAAACCTGCTTATGGATAATCCATCTCAAGCAAAACCCTATATTGAAAAATCTTTAGTAATAGCCAAACAATTAAAACATTACACATTAATTCAGAATGCGTACTACACATTGTATGAATATAATAAGCAAATGAATAATACAGACCAGGCGCTTGATAACTATATACAATATTCAAACTACAAGGACAGTATTAATCAGGAGCTTAATAATAAAAGGATAACAGAACTCCAGATACGTACAGAAATGGAGGAGCGAGATGATCTGATAAGCACACAGGAAGAAGCCATAAAATCAATAACTCTGGCTAATCAAAAGCAGCGTACCATCATTATCTCACTTATTGTTATTTCTTTCCTCGTCAGCATGCTCGTTCTGCTTATTTGGAACCGGTTTAGTTTGAAGAAAAAAACCAATGAGATGCTTCAAAAGCAAATGAAGATTATAGAAGAAACTAATGAAAAACTATTAAAATCCGAAACAGACTTAAGATTGCTTAATTCTACAAAAGATAAATTCTTCTCTATTATAGCCCATGACTTAAAAAATCCAATTGGAGCCATTCTTGGAATTACCGAGCTACTTACCAAAGATTTTGACAGTCACCCAGTGGAAGCCATCAGAGAATATAACAATCTTATCCATGATTCATCCAAACAATTATTCGAACTTCTTCAAAACCTTTTGCAATGGGCTCGTTCACAAACCGGAAGGATTGAGTATAAACCTGAAGTTATGTCATTAAATGAACTTTTAAAAGAAAACATTAACTTACTTAAACTGTCTGCTCAAAACAAAAACATCAAAATTAACTACAGCCTTGAGCAGGAAAAAGTATATGCAGATAAAGAAATGCTCAATACTGTAATACGTAACCTTATCTCAAACGCAATAAAATTTACCCATTCTGGTGGTAATGTGGAAGTCTCTTCAATGACCATTGACAGCCATGTAGAAGTATCTGTGAAAGACTCTGGAGTCGGTATGACCAAAGATGAGATCAGGATGTTATTCCGTCTGGATGTTCACCACACCACAATGGGAACTTTTAACGAAACCGGGACAGGATTGGGTTTAATCCTTTGTAAGGAATTTATTGAAAGAAACAAAGGAAAAATATGGGTTGAAAGTGAGCCGGGAAAAGGCAGTTGCTTTATTTTTACATTACCTAAATCAACAAATTCGAAAAAAGAATAATTATGGTCAAAAAGCAAATTAGCTATAGTGAAGCAATAACTGAAATTGAGACAATCTTGCAGGAGATTGAAGACCAGGACCCCGATGTGGATGAATTATCTGATAAAGTAAAAAGGGTTGCTGAACTCCTGAATATATGCAAGGATAAGCTACGTAATACTGAAGAAGAGGTAGAAAAGATTTTAAGGGATATGGATGATAGCACAAAATAGAATAACCAGAACTTAAAGTTCCCTTAATTCATAAAGTAGCAAAAAACACCAAAAAAATTACTATGTTTACGAATTAATCCTGTTGACAGAAGCCGGATGACTGAAGAAAGCAAAAAACCCACTATAATTCATGCATTATTGCCCATTATATTCCTGATTGGCTTATTAGTGATGAATCTGATACTTTTTGAGGATACATTATCCGGAGCCAACCAGATGGCCCTTCTTCTTTCAGCTACATTTGCTGCGCTCATAGCATTTCGTTTTAAGGTTAATTGGACACATATAAGTCGTAGCATTATAAAAAGCATAAGCACAGCCATGCCTTCCATACTAATACTATTGATGATCGGGGCTCTTGCCGGAACCTGGATTATAAGCGGTGTAGTACCAGCTATGATTTATTATGGACTTAAAATACTACATCCCAAAATATTTTTATTCGCGGCTGTAGTAATATGCTGTATAGTTTCCCTGGCCACAGGCAGCTCTTGGTCCACAATAGCTACTATTGGTGTTGCTTTACTAGGTATAGGTAAAGCAATCGGAATACCCCCCGGATTAGTTGGCGGCGCCATTATTTCTGGAGCTTATTTTGGAGATAAAATGTCTCCGCTTTCAGATACAACAAATTTGGCTCCTGCTATGGCCGGTACAGACCTGTTTACACATATCAGGTATATGACCATTACTACTGCACCTTCAATTTTAATTACTTTGATTATATTTCTTATTATTGGCCTTTCCAACAATAATTCTCATGATGCCAATAATATTAAAATTGTTCAGGAATCCATTGAAAAAGGATTTCACATTAATCCTTTGCTGTTTTTAGTACCCGTAATACTTATTATCATTATTATAAAAAAGGTACCACCCCTGCCAGCTATCCTAAGTGGTGCTGTACTGGGAGGCATATTTGCCATTATTTTTCAACCTCAAATTATTAAAGAATTTTCTCAAATAGACACCAACTATTTTAAAGCTTCGTATATCACTGTTATGAAAGCAATGTACGGTGATGTTCAAATACATACTGAAAGTACAGCATTAAATGAACTGTTTTCAACTTCAGGAATGAGAGGTATGCTGGATACTGTCTGGTTGATACTTTCAGCCATGATTTTCGGAGGTGCTATGGAAGCAGGCGGTTTACTCGTTAGAATTACCAAAAGTATTATAAAAAGAGCCAAATCCACATCTTCAATCATTGCATCAACCATTGGATCATGCATTTTTTTTAATGCAACAGCTTCCGATCAATATATATCTATAGTAGTTCCGGGAAGAATGTTTTCTGATGTTTATCGGAAAAAAGGATTAAAACCTGAAGTATTGAGCCGTTCTCTTGAGGATGCGGGCACATTAACCTCTGTACTTATACCCTGGAACACTTGTGGAGCCACTCAGGCAAGGATTTTAGGAATTCCTACATTTACATATGCACCTTTTTGCTTTTTTAATATTATTAATCCAATTATTGCTATTATTATTGCATCTATAAATTTTAAAATACGAAAATATACTTCAGAAGAACTTAAAGAATTAGAAAAAACAGAGAAAGATAAAACTATAAACTAAGATTTTGAGAGTGCTGATTTATGGAGAAAGCGATTGCAATTTTGTCAGATATTCATGGTAACTCCTGGGCTTTGCAGGCTGTAATTAATGACATTGAAAAACGGGGCATAAAGAAAATAATTGATTTGGGCGATAGTATATACGGTCCACTTGACCCGGTGGGTACTTACCAACTATTAATAAAACAAAATATCAAAAGTATATTAGGAAACCAGGACCGCTTAATAATTGAAAACTGGGACAAACCAAAAACTAATGCTACACTTGCTTATGTTATATCTCAAATTAATGAAGAAATAAAAGAATGGTTAAGCGGGATGCCTTCTACAAGAAGCGTTGGTCAAAAATTTTTCGCATGTCACGGCACACCATATAATGATGAAGAATACCTTTTAACAAAAGTTGACAATAAAGGTATTAAAACTCGTCATGGTCATGATATTCACTCAGACACCCTTAGCATATCCCAAAATATTATTTTGTGTGGCCATGACCATACACCGAAAACAATCAGCATTAAAGAAGGTAAAATAATAGTAAATCCGGGAAGTGTAGGGCTGCAAGCCTATGATGAGGATCTTCCTGCTAAGCATAGTATTCAAACATTTAATCCTTTTGCAAAATATTGTATCATTGAATACGATGACAAATCAAGCATTATAGAACATATATCCGTAGCCTACGATTTTGAGCTGGCAGCCCAGAAAGCTGAAAAAAATGGCCGGCACGATTGGGCTAAATGGATAAGAACAGGAATGGTTTAAACAGCTATTGGCTATTTATTATTGACTTTAAGCTTCTATATAACAAGGCTGAGAAATAATGCTAAAAGCGAACACCCAAAAGCTCATTAATACAATTCCGGATATTTTTTTGGATTACTTTCATGCATTATCCCATAAATTTTCTCAAATACATTTTCAGCATTAGGATTCGAGAAATAATCCCCATCAGAAGAATAAGCAGGACGATGTTCCGCGCCAGATAATGTAACTGGTGCTGAATCCAGGTACATATATGCTTTCTGTTCTTCAAGTACTTGCTGCATCATATAAGCAGTACCACCTCCCGGCACATCCTCGTCAAAAAACATAACACGATTTGTCTTTTTTATTGAGTCGACAATATTATGATGTATATCAAATGGCAAAAGTGTCTGCGCATCAATTATCTCAACAGAAATATCAAAGTCAGCAAGTTGCTTCGCGGCCTCCATGGCAATATTCACACACGAGCCATACGTAACTAATGTTATATCTTCACCTTCTTTTAAAACTTCAGGAGTACCTAAAGGCACAAAGAATTCCCCAATATTTAAAGGCATTTCCTCTTTAAGCTGATATCCATTCAGTGGTTCAATTACAATAGCCGGATCTTCAGATCTTAACAATGTATTATAAAAACCTGCTGCCTGAGTCATATTTCGAGGTACGCAAAGAAATATTCCCCGCAACGAACCTAAAATCATGCTCATAGGAGAACCCGAATGCCATATTCCTTCCAGTCTGTGACCCCTGGTTCGGATTATAAGTGGCGCTGATTGGCCCCCGGCCGTTCGCCAGTGTAGAGTAGCCAAATCGTCACTTAGGGTTTGCAGTGCATATAGAATATAATCAAGATACTGAATTTCAGCGATGGGTCTTAATCCTCTTAAAGCCAATCCAATCCCCTGCCCAATAATTGTAGTTTCCCTTATTCCGGTATCTGAAACCCTGAACTCGCCATATCTCTCCTGAAGTCCTGATAATCCCCCATTCACATCTCCAATCCTGCCAGTATCCTCACCAAATGTCACCAATTTGGGATATTTGTTAAACAGATAGTCAAAATTAGCTTGCAACACCTCCCTCCCATTTACCAATCTGCTGTCATTGCTATATTTTGGAGATACAGCTTCAATCTTTAGTGCCGATCGATCACTTTCATTATACAGTAAATTGCTATAAATTGACCAGGTCTCTGCCAGATTATCTTTCAACCATTGTTTCAATTGTCCTTTTAGAGAGATCTGCATATCACAATCCAAGCAAATATGTCTTATCATTTTTCGTGCAGCGCTAACCAAATCTCGACGTATTGGATAATTATTTTTCTTTAATTCATCTGTTATAGCATTTAACATATTCTCTTTTGAGATTGTACATATGCAAGAACGATTCTCAACAATTTTTATGAGCTTATCTCTTTTTTCAATTAAAGGAGTTATATATTCTTTCCATGCATTATTTTTTGCTTCAATAGCCTCATCCAATGCTTTTTCTTCAATATTTTCCAATTCGTTCTCAAGAGCAATTGAGGTATCAATGATCCATTGCCTCATTTTCTTCAATGCATCATATTCGGCTTCCCAATCCAGTCGTTCCTTCGTTTTATAGCGCTCGTGAGAACCTGAGGTAGAATGCCCCGACGGCTGGGTGAGTTCTGTAATATGAAATAAAACAGGTATATGATTGGTACGGCATTGAAAGATCCCTTCTTCAAACATATTAACTAATCCTATATAATCCCATCCTTGCCCTTTATAAATGAGAATCCCATCTTGTTCATCTTTTTTTTCAAAGCCTTTTAAAGCATCAGATATACTTTGTTTTGTAGTTTGATATTTTACAGGAACAGATATTCCGTATCCATCGTCCCAAATGGCAACAGCCACAGGTACCTGCAATACGCCGGCAGCATTTATAGTCTCAAAAAAATGTCCTTCCGTAGTACTCCCTTCGCCTATCATACCAAAAGCCACCTCATTACCCGTTGCCTTTATGCCTGCTCTTGTAAAATGGTCCTGATTCAGCTTAATAAGTTTCGAAGCATAGGCAAGACCAAGTAAGCGTGGCATTTGGCCTGCAGTAGGAGAAATATCTGATGAGGAATTCTTTATCCGGGTAATATCCTTCCAGTTTCCCATTTCATCAAGGCTTCGTGTCGCAAAATGATTATTGAATGAACGTCCTCCGTTGAATGGATTTCTTGAAAGGTCTGAATCTCCGTACAGAAGAGCAAAAAATTGTTCTGCTGACAGCAATCCTGCTGCCATCATAAACGTTTGATCCCTGTAATAACCTGAACGCCAGTCACCCACCTTGAATTGCTTTGCATACGCAATTTGGGCTATCTCTTTACCATCACCAAAAATGCCAAATTTAGCCTTTCCCCCATGTACCTCTTTTCTGGCAAGGATACTTAATTGCCTGCTTAAATAGGCAATATAATAATCTTGTAATACTTCCCGTTTCGTCAGGTTACTTAATATTTTATCCTTTTTTAAAATAAGGGGGTTCTTTCTAACAGTATTACTATTGGCCATATTAAAACTTTATCTTATATATCAAATAATGGATTTACAATATCCTTTATAAACCTGATGATTTTTATGAAAATAAAATTCAATATTCTAAACAATAAAAAAAATAGTTTGTTTACTTTGCAGTAAGATTAAGATAATGAATTCATGAAATTATTACCATTAATATTATTGACCTCTGTCATACTTATACTTCTTTTAGCTGCATTTAGCTTCAGATTGTTTATTGATAAAAATGCCAAACTACCGGGTGGAAGTTGCCAGAATCGCAGTCAGGACTTACAAGATAAAGGTCTGGGTTGTAGTTGCGGAGGTGCGGGAGGATCAGAGTGTAAAAACAAGGATTAGTAATTTTCTAAAATTTCTTGCATTCCTTCCGTCTTATACATTGCGTATTCATTATTACTATCGGAATATATTAATAATGCATCCAGTTCAGGTTTACTTTTTAAAAACTCAATACTTCTTTCCAGTCCCATTACCATAAATGCAGTAGCAAAGGCATCAGCAGTCATGCAATCGTCAGCAATTACTGTTGCAGACAGAAGGTTATGCATGGCTGGTCGACCCGTTTTTGGATTAATAGAATGAGAATACTTAACTCCCTCTTTGAAATAAAACTTTCGGTAATTACCTGAAGTGGCCAAAGCTTTATCAGAAAGACTAATAACTGCCTGAATATTTTGGCCTGCAACCATATTGCCCTCAACAGGTTTGTCCACACCAATTCTCCATTTAGAAGAATTATTTTTAAGACCACTACAATATACTTCGCCTCCAATTTCAACCAGGTAATTATGCAAACCCATTTCTTTCAAATAGTTACTAACTAAATCCACTGAATATCCCTGAGCAATGGCATTAAAATCAAGTATAACACCTGGCACATCCTTTACAACTCTGTTATCCTTTATTTTTACTTTATTATATCCTACAAATTGTAGTAGACTATCAATATTTTGATCTGTAGTCAGACCTGAAGTGTCCGGACCAAAACCCCATGCACGAACTATTGGGCCAACCGTTATATCAAACATCCCATTTGTTTCCACAGATATTTCCATGGATCTGTTAAAAATTTCTTTAAACATACTGTTGACAATAACGTTTGGTTCATTCCTGTTAATGCGGCTAATAAGCGAGGTTGAATCATAGACAGAGGCCGTTTTATTAAATACATTTAGTATTGATCCTATCTCATCCCTGTAATCCTCATTTTTTTTGCTCTGATATATAATATGATACGTAGTCCCCTGGATGTATCCGTCAATCACAATATTTTCCCCTTTGGTATTTTGCACAGAATTATGATCTGCTTCAACATCCGTACTTGACCTTTTAGAAATACAATTTTGGACCAGAATACATACTAATAAAAGACCTGAAAGCTTGATGAAATAATGCATAATTTTCTATTAATTAATAATTATCAGCCAATAAAAGTAGGAAAAATTGAAATTGTTGGCTATTTTTATATGGATTAATCATTCAGTAATAAGGAAATTTTTCCATCAATAATGAAAAAATGGGTGACATTTTTGGTAACCATTAGCGGGATAACAGAAGTGATGTTGTCTGTTGTGTTATTTATATGGACATTTTTCTTCATTAAGCAAAATAGTATAACCACACTTGATGTTGCCTCTAAAGATATGGTTATGTTTACTATGCTTACTTTCGGGTTATGCCTGCTTATATTTGGGAGTATGACAATTCACCTGGTTAAAAGACTTAGGTATCTGGAATCTACTACTATTTTTTTCTGTTTATCCCAGGGTGTTTTTTGGATTGGTATTTTAATTCTTGAAATTATATATCCTGTTAAAATGCCTTTTTTTTGCCTGCATAATGTTTCACCGTTTATTATTATAATATGTATCTTACTGATTGGGATGAACTTTTCAGTTACATCCCTGTTTATTTACGACAAGAACCACTAAGTAAGGTTATTTCATTTAATAGAATGATGGAAAATGCAGAAAAAAATGATTTAAATAATCTTTTTTTAACAAAAAATTATATATTTGTATAATATAATAATAAAACCCTTGTTATATAATCAACCCTTCTAACCTTTTTATTCACAATTAGTATTATTGTGTGAAATAAAAAATATCGATAGATGCAAAACATAAAAATTCAAGATTACGATGCAATTCTCAAGTGGTCCTATGCGCTTGCAAAACAATATATAATGGAGCATTTAGTACCTATTGGAGTTACATCTGCACGCAAATTTGACCAATATAAAAAGCAAGGGAAATATCTGCCTAAAAGATTTCCACGTATCCCTGATGAATACTTTAAAAGAAAAGGTTCATGGAAAGGATGGAGAGACTTTTTGGGCAATCCTGAGCAAAGCAGGTCAAAAAACTTCCTGCCCTACCGTGATGCCGCGCGCGTTGCACGTGAACACAAAATAAAGAATTCCAAGGATTATATGAAATGGCGGGCTAGACCAGGCAATTTGCCTTCCAGGCCTGAATATTTCTATAATGAGTGGAAAGGATGGGAAACCTTTCTTGGTGAAAGTTATGAAAAGCCAAAACCACGTAACTATGCAAAATTAAATGTTACTGATGTGCGAATTATCAAACACCAATTGCAAATGGGCATTTCAGGTGCTGTATTGGCCCGTGAATTTGGTGTTTCTGAAATGCAAATAAGCAGGATTAAACACGGTGAAAACTGGAATGATATCTAAATAATTATGAAAATACTCCTATAACTTGCAATATTTATAAAAATATTGTTAATTTCACATAAATAGATTTACTGATAATTAAATAAATGGAAAAAAGATTAATTTTGTAACGTTTAATGAAATAGATTTTTGAGTCAACTTCTTCAAGCATTAAATCCTTAATTAGTTTAATCAATTATCTTTTTCTTAAATTATAATTTAAGGCCAGAAAAGCTGGCCATATTGTTTTACTAATTGTTTTAATATTTTACTTATGAACATTTTTGTTGGAAACCTTAATTACAACTTGTCTGAAACAGAACTAAAAGGTGTATTTGAAGAATTCGGAGAAGTTACTTCTGTGAAAATCATTAAAGATCGCGAAACCGGAAGAGGAAAAGGATACGGATTCGTAGAAATGCCAAATGATAGCGAAGCAAATAATGCTATAAGCGCTTTAGATGGCAAAGAAATTAAAGGACGTAGCGCTCGTGTAAGCGTTGCAAAACCTCGTGAATAACTAATACTCTGAGATGCAGAAAGTAGAAAAAGATAACATTGTAAAAGTCCATTACACAGGCAGGCTTGAGGATGGACAAACTTTTGATAGCTCAGAGGACCGTGAACCACTGGAGTTCAAAGTAGGTGCTGGAAATATGATCCCAGGGTTTGAAAATGCCGTTAAAGGCATGCAACTTGGTGAATCTAAAACAGTTACTCTTGTTCCCGAAGAAGCTTACGGTAATGTAAATCAAAACCTGATTCAGGAAATTAGCCGCGATCTTTTACCAGCTGATCTAAATCCTCAGTGCGGTATGCAGCTTGTTTCAGAGTCCCCTGATGGTCACAGAACCGTTGTAAGTGTGACTGATGTGAAGGAGGAAAGCATAATAATTGATGCAAACCATCCTTTAGCAGGTAAAAATTTGATTTTTGATATTGAAATAGTTGAGATTAGCTAGAATATAGAAAATCTTATTTAAGATTCAAGAAAGACTGCTTCATCAGTAAGCGGTCTTTTTTCTTATAAAGGTTACTTCGCATTTTGTTATACTTGTCATTCACTCCAGTGTTCGTCAATAAATGTATTTAATACATTTAAATCAGGACCTTCAAAACCTGTTTCAAGAGAATCCGCAAAGCATTCCAACCAGGCTTTACGATCAGCTATTGATTCGGGGATGTCAAGTTTTCTATAGGTTTGCCTATAACTGGGGTATCCACCCACCTGGGACTGGCTATTAATTATCTCTCCTGTACCGTTAATTACATCATTAACTATTCTTTTATCTATATCAGACCGTTGTGAAGGCCTTGCCCCTACCCCTTTAAGTACGCTATTAAGAGCTTCCCTGGGTGATTTAATAGGATAATTTACCGGCCAAAATCCATCTTCCCACTTTTCAAAAATATTTTCATCCTTTTCTATTAATTTGTCCCCTGTAGTCCTGTCCAGTAGTATATTATCCTTTATATATGCCCACCCATTACCTGGTTTCATGTCTTTGGCAAAATCTCCTTTATGCCCCTCAACAAAGTAATTATCCCATCCATTTTTTCCTTTTAAACACACATTTCCGGCAAAATAGCCATAACCAGGTTCTTCAGAATATCCATCACCCTGCTCACCCCCAATATGGATAGCATAAATTCCATAGTTGTAAATAACATTATTTATGTAAAATACTGTTGTGCCAGGTTTTAAACGTGGATTGCGCCTGAAGTTGTGTACATAGAGACATTCTTTAATCATCATTCCTTTTGACCCGTCCATTACCAATGTACCACAGGAATGTTCACCTTTTTTATGAATTGAGTGAGATAAGCCTTCAGCAATGATACAATTCGTTACAGTAACATTTTTACTATTCTTAGCTAAAGAAAGGTCTTCATCAATACCCCATGTAACAGAGCAGTGATCGATAATACAATTTTCCGAATGGATATTAAATCCATCATCTTCATTATTAAATTCAGTTCCCGGGCGTAAAGCTATATGTTGAAAAACTACATGAGATGCATTTATATGTATACCACCCCGTAATATAGTAATTCCCGGATAAGGTGCGGTCTGACCAGCAACTGTAAGATAAGGGTTATTAATAATAATTATTCCCCCTTTTAAATCTATTATCCCCCCAACTTCAAATATTACTATTCTCGCACCCTCTGCCTCCAATGCTTCTTTTAGTGTTCCCGGACCAGAATCATTAAGAGAGGTCACTTTTATCACTCTTCCGTTTATACCCCCTTCAGTATTTGCGCCGAAAAAGGGTTCCTGATCTTCTGCCGGTAAGGAAATCTTTCCTGCATATGATATAGTTATTACAACAAATATCAATAAGGCTATTTTTGCTCCACTCATCCTTTCCTCTCTCCTCTTTTTCATTTGTCGGGTTATTTACCTTTTACCATTGAATTTACTATGGTTGTACCTATAAGCTTGTCATATTGCATAGACCTGTCCCTGTGATATACATAAATGACATAATCATTTTCAGTTTCAAAATGACTCCCTTCAATAAAAGTATTATCATAAAATCCATCTCTTCTATCCACAATCACATATTCATAATTATAATATCCCTGTTTAAGCAAAAGCATCAATTCGTATTGCCTTTTATCTGGATTATACTTCATTTGACTTTTTCGGTTACATTTCCAGTTAGTTAATTCGCCAAAAACATAAACTTCGGCATCCACTATGGGAATCTTATAGGGTAATGAAAAATAAACATAGACATAATCCGCATCTACATCCTTATTCCTGGCATTATCAACCCCTACTACATATTTACCATTTAAGTCTTCTTCATAAATATATGATTTATAAGGCCTTACAGCATCTGGTTTTAGGTAAAAATGATAATATGGTTCGATATATTCTATTTTCTGAATACGGTCTGATAAATAATCTATATTTTTCAAGTCAAGCCCACGGTATTCATTACCACTTAAAAACACGTTCTCCATAGAGTAATCATATACTAGTTCTGCAGGTTTAATAAATAATGGCTGCAAATCTGATATGGCATTATCCCATCTGTTGTTTTGAGCCACCACGACTGTAAGCTCAGAGTTAGGATCCGTGATATCATAATTATCATGAAAAATAGTGAAATCTACTTCCTGCCCCTTCATAAAATAATCAGATGCATCTGATTTTTTAACATTTGCTTCAATGATAACCCTGGGTTCAACCACCATAAATCTGCGGGTAAAAACAATACTATTCTGATCGAAATCCTCAAACACCTTTAAAATATAATTGCCTGAAAGTTTAATCTTAACATCGTAATTCGGAATAACCAGTTTATAGTGAATATAATCATACTTTGTATTGAAAGAATGTTCAAAATCTGTTATGGGATTCTCGTGAAAACCATCGATATAGTCGTCCGGAATAAGATTTGAAGGCTTCCAATCAGCATCACAATGGATTATGGTATAGGAGTAATTTTTCTTCTCCGTATCCAGATCATCAAATCCAAGCAAAAGTTTATTTTCGCCATTCAATTCAATGATGGGGTATGAAAGCTCCCATGCTTCAAGATGCAATTTAACTGTTCGAATATTTGTCTTATAAACTGAGTCGATAGTCTCATAGGAGTAATCCTGACAAATAGCTAGCCCGGATTGAAAAGTTATTATAAACAATAATAATGTATTTCGAAAAAACGAGCTCATGGAATCATGCATTTATAATTATAATAAAACTAAATATATATAAATAAAATTGTAATACACAAAAAACAACCCTTATAAAAGTATACTATTTACAGGAAAAAGCACAAAAT
>JAFGOZ010000001.1 GCA_016926235.1 Bacteroidales bacterium
CCAAACAACTTAGGAACCAGGGCTGAGAAGACTAAAAGGTCTGGAATATTGCATACTTGCACAACCTTGTAGCGGTGCATCAAGGTCCTCCAGGTCAAGAAAGCTGAAGAGTATATAAAAAACACCAGGAATTCCCAAAGATACCGGAATATACTAGCTCGCTGCTTCTTCATGGGAATTGTAAATAAATGAATATTATTCGGCAAAGTAGAAACCTGGGGTGCACCCTCCATACTCAATGATACAACATCAACCTGATACCCTTCCCTAGCAAGGGCTTCAGCCTCTCTACTCACGCGGGGATCAAGCTCGTAATAATTTTGTACCACGATGCAAACCCTAAGATAATGCATCTTTGTTAACCTTCCTGAATATTTAATCTACTAAAAACATGGTTATTATTTCTATTCTCCAAATTGGATCTTTGGACTCCCTTATAGTATCGAAATGCTAGTAATAGAATAGCCAGGTAACCCCCATTGATTGCACTAAAAACAAAATGTCCGGCTACTGCCGATATCCCTAACCAAGTAATAACAAACAGCAGACGAATAAAATCGACCTTCACACTATTTCCAATTAGTACGCGAATGTATATAGAATAAAAGACCAACAGACCGATAATACCTAGTCTCATAAAAACATCTATTATATCGGTTTCGGTTGAGAAAAAGGCTAAGTCTTGCCCACCAAAAAGAAGGTTAAGGGAATTATATCTTGGCAAATAATCCAATAAGAATTCCTCAACCAGTAATAAACGTCCCGAAGTACCAATAATCACAAATGGAGAGTAATCATAATTCGTTACCTGATAGGTGTAATATTCTATTGTTGGGGATATTGTTGTTAAAAGGTCATCCCAGTAATATATAGCACCTGCAACAATGAATAAAAGGGAAATAGCTAGATGTAAATAACGAATTTTAACTTTTTGTCTTGTTAACCAAAATATAACTTGTATGACCAGCACTAAAGGCATAACCAAAGCTACTTTAGTTCCCGTCAATAGGCCAGCTATTAACACCATGATAAGTTTCAAAACGTCTCTACCTAGATAATTCACTTTTGCTAAATAGTAAAATAAAGCGAGTATGAAGAACCCACTTACTTCATTTTGGGCCGGAATCAACCCCTTGTAGCCAAACCTACGACCTCCATAAGAAGATAGAAAATCTATTTGAAAGATAAATCCAATTAGGATCGACATTACTTCGAAGAGAATGATAAGTTCATATAACTTAAATAGTTTTATTCTGTCCTTATCACTCTGGAAGACAATATTAAATGCAACCCAACAAATAAAGAAAAATAAAAGCTTATTGATTAAATTAAAGTTTTCGAGGTAGTTGTACTCTTCGAATAGATGTTGAGCAGATATCAACCCAATCATGAAAATCGTATAAAAGAATAAGACTATTAAAAGTAAATGATTTTTAGGGCTTTTTAAAAGCGCTAGCATGAGGAAATATATTAATGCAACTGATCGAAAAAGTATAGAAACACGATAAAAAGGAGCCCCAACAGCAACCAAGATACTATTTACGCCATCGGAGAAGAATATTAATATAATAATCGCCAGAATAACCTGGCTATGTTTTATCCTAATGACAAATTTTCTAAGTTCCGGAAATTCAACAGCGGTTTGCATCAGCTAAGATATAAATTTATAATACTCTTGAATAAAGGTCTAGTAGTTTTTGTGCTACAGAATTAAGATCATGATAAGTAGATATCCAATTTTTTGATGCCCTACCAATTTTATTACAGTAATCCTCGTCACTCAAAAGACGGAGCATGTGTTCACAAGCTTCTTCTGGAGAATTAGAGATCAGTATGGGAGGAGGTGTAGAATAAGACTCTGGGTATGCAAAAAAGCAAACAACCGGTTTTGCACAAGCCATTGCTTCCAATTCAGAGACACCAAACGCTCCAACTTCTTGGCTTTGTTGACCAAGAACAAAGGTAGCAGAATTAATCAATTCTGGCATCTTATCGTGAGGTACTCCGGATATAGGAATTACTCGCGGATCAGTTTTATGTTTATTAAAAAATGCCCCCGCTTTTTCTTTATCATTACCAATGGTAATAATTACTACCTCTACATCTGTGTTCATACGCAATATTTTTTCAATCGCGCTAAGAATTTGTTCAACACCTTTCATTTTATCCAGTTTGCTTATTGATAATATCCGCTTCCTGTCGGGATTAACATTAGAGGATTCAATTTCTTTGAAATCATTAGTATCAATAGGATTTGGTAGAAATATGGCATCCTTTCTAATTTTTATTAATGCATTTTTTAAATCAGGTGTAGAGTAATAAACTTGATCAGCTTTACGGATTGCTAAGAGTGTTAATTCTCTTAACCCATGGCGATTAATGTCTACGCGAAGATCACTTCCGTGTATATGCAGAACGTATGGCAACCCAGTTATTAAGGCCATATAAGCAAAACGGGCATAATGAATGTGGACAATGTCAAAACCTTGCTGTTTTACATATTTACGTAACCACAGCGCCTCGCGGGTCCTTGTTATGGGAATACACAATCTCACAATTTTACTGGATCGATAAGTCCCTAACACAGGTTGAAAATGTTCTGCTTCTATACCAAATCTTTTCAACCCGGTGATCAGGTTCCTAGCAACTCCAGCACAATCATTTACATGTAATACCCTCAATACAACCTCTTTATCTTTTACTGCTCCAATGGATGGTAATTTAAAGCTTCTAAACGCTTTATGGCTTCTTCATGGTGATATTCGCATTTATCACATTCAACTACTCTCAGGAAAGATTGTATAGCTTCTTCATACATACCCTTTGCTTCAAAGGCATAACCTAAAAATAAGTAGGCAGCGCCTCTATGCCAGGCTGATTCATCCCATCCAGTAATTTCATTTGCTTTCACAAGACAAGAGATAGCATCATCAATTTTGCCAGTGTACCGAACATGTATAAAACCTTCCTCAAAAGCATAACGACCTGCCAATATGGTTCCTCTAGATAAATCGGATGCTTTGCGATAAAGATCGGCAGCGCTCTTGAAAGCAACATTTGATGCATATAATTTTGCCAATGCCGCATATGCTTGGGGACAGTTTGGTGCCAACTCAATAGCTAATTGATAATAACGTTCTTTTTGTAAATCCGAACCGCTTTTGGCTAATGCCAGTAAAAAGCTAGTTGCTTCAGGAATGGAAGCGCATCCTTCTCCTAATTTTTCTACCCTCTGTTTAACTGCATCGTAATTTCCGCTACTCATATCAATTACATTCAGGTAAGCAAAATCGTTTTTATCAAATGTTCCAGAGGCTATGTCCAACTTTTGAATATTTGTGGACTGGTTTTTCCACCAAGTAAGTGGATCTATATTGCTTCCATCCTGGATAAAATCAGGATTTATAACCAAATTTGGGCCTAATAATTTATCCTTTTCAATTCCTAGATATGCACAATCGAATTTTATGACCCCAAGGGTTGCTCGTAATAATAGCCTTAATTCTATCGTTTCTGGTGGAACAATAAACGGTAGTTTATATAAGCTCCATTCCGAAGTCGGTATAATTTCCTTCCATCCCCCGTCTTGCCATCCTTGTTTGTCTTTGCGGAATTGTATTTGTAGTGCACCTCCATCTCCTTTTGCCAATACATAAGCAAGTATTTTGCTGCCAGGTTGAACAAGAAATCTCTGGCTAATGGCAGCCCCACCGAAACTTGAGGTCTTCTCGATTACAGTTATTCGCGAGTTATTAGGAGTAATTTCCTCATCCAGGTAGTAAGAGGCCCTTGCATTTCCCCAAGACAATACCTCCCAACTATCAGGTATTCCATCACTTAATCCGATATCATTTTCTACATCTATTTCTCCCCAGCTTCCCCAACCCTTTATGACCTGGATGCGAGCAATGTTTTTCCGTAATACGGTAGACGGTAAATCATCGACATGTAAGCTAAGAGTGAAGATTATTATCAATAATAATAATCGAGAGGGGATTTTCACATTAATTGAGTAAATTTTCGTACAAATGAACAACTTTTACCATTTCATTTTCTGCATTCAATTCCAATGAAGCTTTTCTTGCTTCATCGGTCATCCTGCTTAAATCCTGCACATCAAGGTTGTTCAGCATATTGGCTACATCACGAGGTTCAAAGGTTGATGCAACGCAACCAAATCCATAACGTTTCACGATATCGACCATAGAAGGGGAAGGTCCAATGCAAACAGCTAAACCAGCATTAATAAAGTCAAATAGCTTATTCGGTACCAATATTTTATTATTTAAATTAGTGGGAGGTAGGATGTAGAAGCCTATATCGTACTGGGAGATCTCAGCTACTACTTGCTCCGGTGAGACAGGATCGTGGAATATGACCCGATCTGGTGCTATCCTAGCAGACAATTGCTTAAGATACTGGATATAACCGGGATCATTCTCTAATAACATAAAATTTAGCCGGAACCTTTTATCAGATAATGATACAGCCTCAATCATTATCTCTAAACACCGATCTTTCTTTGCAATACCATGATGAACAAGGTGTATTTCTTCTATTTTAGAATAATCTTTTGCTGGCGGCAAAGTGATTTTATCTGGCATATTCAAAACAAGTAACGGATTTATATTGAATTTTTCATTATATAGTTCAACAAATGCCGGTGATGCAGCCATTGAAGCATCTATAAATGGTAAATTCTTATCTAATAGGTAAATGATTGCGTCAGGCAACAGCTTTCTACGAAAGAAATCTACATGGTCATATTGGCCTGGCGTATATTCATGTGCATCGAAAATTACTTTAGACTGGTTTATCTTTGCAGCTTTAACAGCTAAAGGAAGTGTATTCCAATCATTCGCGTGATAGGCATCGAATTTTTGGTTAATGGCTTGTTTATAGGCTTCAACATGAGTTTGTTTTTGCCAGTACCATTTTTCATAAGCAGAGGGCCAAAATTTACCAAGTAATAATAACAGAAAAGCAATCTGCAAAGGTATCCTTGTATTTGGTACAGCTTTCCATCGAATATTGGGATTATGGTTCCAGGCAGGATGAGGATCTCCGAAACCAATAACCGTTACATCATTAGAATATGACAAATACTGAATCTCACGTAAAACACGAGCATCGCGAGCGATATAAGACAAAGAAATTATGCAAATTGATTTTTTCATTAACATTCCTCCATAATGGCTATTTCACTTAACGCATCTTTTCGTATAATGCCATCCACCAACAATAAGTAGTTCTTTTAGGCCATAACCGTCTGAACCGTGATTTCAGCTGAATCCCGTCATCCTGATCATCTCCCAACGTTATTACTTTCTCAGTGTTAGAGGCATATATCGAATATCCGCACTGAGGGCAAAGTGCATTTGATGGAAAATCGCGTCCCTTTAGGTAAATTCTACGCATGGTTTTCCAAAGACCAGGTAACAATAGCTCTTTAATTTTCACTATCTTTTGAATCCTTAATTGTGTAACCCCTTCCCAACTTTCAAACAGATGTTTCATATCTAGATAATTAAAACTCCGGGAATGAAAATCAGGATGGAAAATACAACCACATATTGGACATTTTACTTGCTTGTAATAAATTTTTTCATTATATGGCACAGTTATCAGAATATATTTTTTTGCCACCCGTAGGATCTCGCCTAATCCCTGCTCATACATCCGGTAAGGAAGATGCTCTATGATTTCCATGGAGACTACCAAATCAAATGTTTGATCGGGAAATGGAAGATGAATTATATTTGCTTGGCTACGATCGACCTGAACCTGGCTCAAAGCCGTATAACTTCTATCCACCCCGACGACAGTAGTAATAGATTTATCGGCAAGAAATCTATTTGCATAAACACCATTTCCACATCCTGCATCAAGTATAGTTTTTATACCTGGAGGCATCCACTCTAGTGCCAGATCAACGCGTTCTTTTACATACAAACCAAAGCGATCTGGGATCCAAAGTGAAGGGTTCTCATAGTGATCTGTTTCAAAGTTATTAGACATTTTTTTATTTGTGATCATGAAACCGGAATAAATTCATTATCCTACTAAAACAAAATGATCTAATTGAGTAAATGGATTTTTTATTATCCATATATTCGCTTATGATAAGCAGATAATAAACAATACACACAAAAACACTTGTCAATGCAACCATCCACGGATTACTTGAAACCAAAAATTTAACAAACAAGACGAGCCCAATAAGAGGTCCGGAGTATAGACTATACTTGAGTAATGTTCCTGTTACTGAGCGAATCGGAACTTTTGCTAATCTCATATTCCAAATTGCTAATCCACCATATACAAGGATGCCTGTACCCGAAAATAAACCAAGTGCGATATAAACATTTTGAAATAAGCCCCCAACAACAAGGGATAATAAACGAGTGCTCAATATCGCGATATGCACAATTAAAAAATACTCCTGCTTTTCTAAAACGGTGAACATATAGCTTAACGGGGATGAAATAAACCAGACAAACATCCAAAGACCCAGAATTTGTACGAATACTCCTGCTTCTGTCCATTTTTCTCCTAGAAAAAACCTGAACAATTCCGGGCCAGATACCGTTACTAACAGTGCAGGGAATAAACCAATACTGGTCAGACGTTGAAAAACCATTTTGACCAATATTGCCAATTGATCAGGATCATCTCGCACTTCAGATACATTCTGAAAAAAAACTTGACCTATCGAGCTTCCAATTAACGACATTGGCAGTTTAATCAACCTGTAGGCCAGGGAATAATAACCAACAATTGCTTGGGAGAAGAATACTGCCAATAGCAATGCTGGTAATTGCCAGGATAGATTATTAAGAAATGCCCCCCAAGAATCAATCAATGGAAATTTCCGATAGCGTTTGAGGGCCGTGAAGATTTTATTTACGCGGACGTTTCCTTTGAATAAAACACGGTCATCATGCCAAATTTGTCCTCCTAACACTGTAGCAGCTCCTACAAAACCGAGGACTGACCCGCTTATTAGACCGCCAGCATTCGGAGGACTTATCAACCCTATTGTTCCTTGAGATGTATTCGTTATCAAAGAAGCTGCCACTTTTGTAATTGACAAGCGAGTGAAATGTTTTGTTCTAGTATTCCAATACGTTAAGGCAAGATAAATACCATTAAAGCACAATGATACAGGTATAAGCCACAAATAAGGTTTTAATTCCCTTGTATTAAGTACATCCAGTAAAGGTTCGTTAGCAAATAATAATAAAAGGGAGACCAATCCGGAAAGGATAACAACCACAAATAAACTTAATGCAACAACATTTACCGCTTCATTATTACTTTCAGGTAATAAAATTGCATTTTCATATCTTAGACAAGAAATAACTCCAAGAACAGATATTATGGATATAAATACAGCCGCAATACCAAAATCATTCGGAGAATAGATACGGGCAAGTATTAAGGCTGCAACGACATTAACTACTTGTGCTAGCGTTGTTCCCCCTACCAGTCTTAATACATTTTTGGAAAATGAACTAGCAGGAAATAATCCAGCGAGTTTGCTACTCGAATCCTGACCAAATATTTTCGACATAATGATTGATGATTAGGTAAAAGATTACAGAAATTCAGGTCTTTCTTACCAATAGTTTTATCAAAAAACAATATTTCATTATCGCTATAAGGTTTTTTGTGTTTTCGATAGCATCACAGATTCTTTCGATTTCATTGGAAATACTGTCATGTTCTCTTACCCCGACCCTAAGGATTGAATTAGGAAACCAATCTCTTTTGCTTTTTCATATCCTATAACTCGCCGACCATCCACCAACAGCGGTGTGAGGAGCAGATCCCTTAACTTGTGTAAATCCAGTTCCAGATATTGTTTGTGTCTCACCATAAAGACTGCCACGTTACATCCCTCCGCCACCTGGTAAACATCTCCCTGGTATTTTGGTATATACGGGTCATGGATAACCACGTCTGCACCTAGCAATTTCAGGCGCGCTACCAGGGTCTCGCTGGGGCTATTGCGTGTGTCTTCGGAATCCTCCAAGTAGGCATATCCCAGGATAAGGATTCGTGATTCTGAGATCTGGCGACCCGCCGATGTCAACGCCTTTAGAACCAGATCAGCCATATGTATTGGCATTGCATCATTAACCGCTCGCGCGGCTGGGATCAAGCGCAGGGGGACGCCTTTGTCCTTCACACCATAGGCCAGCAGCCAGGGGTCTTTGGGAATGCAGTGACCACCCACACCCGCGCCGGGCAGGTGCATGTTGCGGTAGGGCGTCTTGTTGACCAGCTCGCGCACCTTCCAAACATCGCCACCTACAGCCTCACAAATCAAGGCCACCTCATTGGCAAAGGCAATCTGCACATCCCGGTAGGCATTTTCCACAGTCTTGACCAGCTCTGCTGTGACACAATCGACTTGATCGAGTTCAGCCTGGACCACATGCCAGTATAGGGCTGTCATGGTTTCGGCAGTCTCAGGTGTCATACCGCCAACCACCCGGCTTAGAGAACGCAAGTTTGAAAGCAGCTTGCC
>JAFGOZ010000017.1 GCA_016926235.1 Bacteroidales bacterium
AAAAGCTAAACGGGTTATTTTCTATTTCTACCGATATTTGGTTTCCCGCCGAAGCGGGACAGGCTCTAACGGAACCGTCCCGTAGGGGCAATATATTGGTAGAAAGAAGATTAAGTAATAGAATAAAGTCCCGGATGGGGCGGAATAGAGTTTAATCGGACAATAGTGATTACTTTTATAAATTAGATTTTAACTTATAAAACTAAGTACGACAATTTTTGATATCAAAAATCATTTATGAAAAAACATCAATTGTTACTGTTTGTCGGCCTTGCAATTTCTCTCAACATAAAGGGGCAATTACTGTTCAATCAGGAAAAAATTTCTGCGGGTCATTATTCAGGATATGTGGTAACTATAAATCAGGATACCATTTATGGAAAAATCATTGTCCCAATATCGTTTTATAAACTTTGTAAAGAGGTTGAATTCATAGACCGAAATAACCATACAACAACCTATTATCCGGAAGACTTGTTATCGTTTCACTTTGAAAACACCCATTTTATTGGTAATTCAAAGGCATACACACATAGTGATCCTTATTTCGGGCAAGCTTTTCTCCAACAATTGGTTGAGGGCTTTATCAGTTATTACAGGTACATATATTTGGAACTGACATCTGCAGGACCATTATTAGTCCCTAAACTCTCAGAAGATTTTTATTATAGTTATGGCAGTCTTAAGCCCAATTTGCTTCATTTATTTAATGAACTAATCATTTTTACCCAGGATAGGCCTGAAACTTATGATACCCTGTTTAACAAAAAGTTCATTCGTGAGGATATGCCAAAAATCCTGAATAATTACAACAATTGGGTCATATCTTCATCCAAGTCAGGTGAGAAAATGAAATTAGATTCTATTTATGCTTCAACCAAGTTAAATCTGGAAACGGCATTTAAAGACTCTCTGCTGTTTTTAAATAATAATGAGCAGGATATGTACTCTTACTATTTGCGCATTCCTTATTATGCTTCCAATACGCCAGGGTTCCAATCCTTTGAAATCTATAATGACAGAGATGATCAAGGAAATACCTTGCTAATCGGAATTAAGGTGAATATTGCCGGAAAATTCTTCAAAACAGGAACATGGAGATATTACTATCCGGAAAGCGGGAAAGCAGGTCTTCAAATAAAAAAAGAAGAGCATTATGACTTCAATGGAAAGAAACATGGAGTCTTTACGAGTTATGATGTAAGGGGTAAAATAACCAAAACAGAGTTATTTGAACAGGGTAAGCAGAAAAAGAAAAATAGTAAAAATTAACACCAAACGCTAAGGAGGAAAGTAGCTGAGGCAGTGGCAGAAAGACTTTATTAAAACCATTTATATGAAACAACTAACCATCTTTTTCATTTTTCTGATTGCAAGTGCCATTTCCTATGCTCAGGATATTGAATATGCAAAATCGGTGGTTCAGAGACTGGCTTCTTCTGAATTGCACGGAAGGGGATATACTGAAAAGGGGAATTGGCTTGCCGCTGAATTCATCTCGGGCGAATATAAAAGAATGGGATTGGTGGCATTGGATAAGTCGTATTACCAACAATTCAATATTTCAATAAACACCTTTCCCAATGCCCTGTCTCTAAAAATAAACAATGAAATCCTAAAACCTGGAATAGATTATCTGATAGAATCATCGTCACCGGGTATTAAAGGGAAATTCAACGTAGTCAAATGCAACCGGAAGGAGCTTGATACAGAAGAAAAGCTCATTGGGTTGATTAATAAAGCAGGTACTGACTTTATTTTAATTGACAATACGGAGCAATCGACAGATGATCAGGAAGCCAATAAAAAAATTGACGATT
This sequence comes from Bacteroidales bacterium, assembly GCA_016926235.1. Next base: position 1,821 of record JAFGOZ010000017.1, read on the forward strand.
ACATTAATTTTCTCAAGTACAGTCCGCAAGTTTCCAGTAAAGGGATTGTGATTTATACTAAGGAAAAAATAACCTGGGGAAATGCAACATATGAGGGTGCCAGACCGGTTGTAATTATTAACAAGGAAATGGACCTGAAAAGCGTTCAATCGCTTGAAATCATAATTGAAAATAAGTTTATTAAGAATTATGAAACACAAAATGTGGTTGGTTGTATAAAAGGCAGCTTATACCCCGACTCATTTTTAGTTGTAACAGCCCATTACGATCATTTGGGCCAAATGGGAAAGGAAACCTTTTTCCCCGGTGCCAATGACAACGCAAGCGGTGTTGCCATGTTGCTGAGTTTGGCAGATCATTATTCGAAAAACCAACCTGAATATTCCATGTTGTTTATTGCCTTATCGGCTGAAGAGGTTGGTCTGTTGGGCGCGAAAGCATTTACCGAAGATCCCTTAATAGAACTGAGCAGAATTAAGTTTCTGGTTAATTTTGATTTGGCAGGGACAGGTGAAGAAGGAGTCAGAGTGGTTAATGGAAGTGTATATAAAGATAAGTTTGAACTATTGACACAACTAAACACAGCGCATCAACTCTTACCTAAAATTGACATACGCGGAGCAGCTTGCATCAGCGACCACTGTATGTTTTATCAGAAAGGTGTTCCGTGTTTCTACATCTATACCCAGGGGGGCATCAAGGCTTATCATGATGTATTTGACAGGTATGAAACCCTGCCGCTTACGGAATTTGTTGACTATTGTAATTTAATGATTCGGTTTTTTGATTCCTTTTGAGGCTAGTAGAAGAGCCAAGAATCAAGATAGGAAAGAGAGACAAAGGACGAGCCTGCCTGCCGGCGAGGCAGGACTAAGTTCGGCTCAGGCTGTGCCTGAGTCGGACCTATTTCATCAGGCTTTTGCCTGATAATTATTTTTATATGCAATAAGGAAAACTCAAGCGCATAAGGGGTATTAAATGATGTCTTACCAAGTCATAATCAGGCGAAGCCTGAAAACATAGAACCGACTCAGGCACAGCCTGAGCCGAACTATGGACGCATGCCGGTATAATACACCCGCTACAATCTGTGTTAAAAATGAGTTAAACCCGGAGATTCATCTTCGTATGTGCCAGTATCCGATAAATTCGCATACGGAATCCATCACGACGCATCCGGGCTGGATACACCAAATGATTAAATTATTGATAATGTAACACATACAGACAGGGTGCTTATTGAAACATATCAAAGAAATATATAATCCAATTGCAATCAACAGCGCACCGGGCATCATGCATATTCTGCCGTTATGTTTAACTTTATACCCCGGCAACCGAAACATGGAGAAACCTTCAATTATCAGGATACAAAGTCGTAACTTTATTACCAGGTTAACCATTTAGGGCAACTTAATTTTTTATCAACCCACTTTAGAAACCTCAATTTATGATTCATATGAAAAGAATGCGTTTTTCATTATTTGCTGTGCTGCTTTTAGCGGCATTCAGTTATGCCACGGGCCAGGATTTGATACTCAATGACCGTGAGTATTTTGAAACACAGGGCGTCAACGTACTTGTGTACAACAACCTTTTTACAGGAGGTTTTAACGATGAAAAGAACTCTGGTATTGAAATCATACACCACGGCGTCAGAACCTCCCAGGGTGGTGCCGTAAGGCTTTCCAGCACTCCGGAACAGTGGGACCTGGTTCCGGCCATTTCCAACCGGATTGTGAACAAAGAAACAAAAACCATTGAGGCCACCCTCAGGTACAATGATTACGACTTTGATTCGCGCATTGTGGTTACAGCCAGGGGTAAGGGTGTTGAAATATCCGTATACCTGGACAAGCCCGCTCCCAAGGCACTGGAAGGGAATGCCGGGTTTAACCTGGAGTTTCTTCCCTCGCAGTATTGGGGAAAGACCTATCTGGTGGATGGGCGCATCAACCGCTTCCCGCGCTATGCCGTAGGCAACACCATAACCAGACCGAATAGCGAAAAGCCAAAGCAGTTCAAGGGATATAAAACCTATGATGACAGGGGTACGGACAGATTCATCGATCCGCTTCCTCTGGAAACCGGACGCACCTTTCTTCTCGCTCCTGATGAACCCGGGCGGATGGTAAAAATCTCCTCGCCGGATGCCGACATGATGCTTTTTGATGGTCGTGTGCTGGCACAAAATGGCTGGTATGTAGTTCGCAGTGTGCTTCCGGCAGGAAAAACAGGCAAGGTGTTAACCTGGACGGTTGAACCCAATGCCGTTGAAGGTTGGGTAAGAGAGCCCAATATCGGCTTCTCCCAGGTGGGCTATACGCCTTCGCAACAGAAAGTCGCTGTTATTGAACTCGACAAGAACGACAAACCGCTTGCAGAAGCATCTATACATAAAATTGGAGATGATGGCACATCGAGCAAGGTATTCAGCGGCAAAATCGTATCATGGGGTGACTATTTTAAATACCACTATGTAAAATTCGATTTTACTGCGGTTAACACCCCGGGGATTTATTATATTCAGTATGGCGACATAAAAACGAACAACTTCATCATCGAAAAAAACGTTTACGACAGGATAACCGACGCCACCAGCGATGTCTGGATTCCGATACATATGAATCATATGAAGGTAAACGAAGCTTACCGGGTTTGGCACGGCGAACCTTTCAAGGAAGGTTATCTGCAGGCTCCGCCGAACACCGATCATTTCGACCTCCATCGCCAGGGACCCACAACTGATACCAAGTATAAGGCGCTGGAATTGAT
>JAFGOZ010000192.1 GCA_016926235.1 Bacteroidales bacterium
CAGATGAAATATTTGGATATTCCAATGCTGAAGGAGTACTAAAAAATGATGTACCTATCTCAGGAATACTTGGTGATTCGCATGCTGCTTTATTCGGACAACGTTGTTTTAATAAAGGCTTTTCAAAAGTAACTTATGGAACAGGTTCCTCTGTTATGATGAATATTGGAGAAAATCCTGCTGAAGCACCTGAAGGATTAGTAACCTCTGTAGGTTTTGGAATAAAAGAAAAAGTGGATTTTGTCTATGAAGGAAATATCCACAGTACAGGAGCTACCATTAAATGGATGGTTGATTCGTTGAAGATTTTAAATAATTCAGCGGAATCTGAAGAATTAGCTAACTCGGTTGAATCTACTGAAGGGGTATACTTTGTTCCTGCATTTGCGGGTTTAGGAGCACCTTATTGGGACAACCAGGTAAGAGCGAATATATCGGGTATCCATGGAGGTACAAAAAGAGAACATATTGTTAAAGCAGGACTGGAATCTATTGCTTATCAAGTGAAAGATTTATTAGATCTAATGGCTGAAAAAGCAGGTATTGATCTGGAAGAAATAAGGGTTGATGGCGGACCAACAAGAAATAATTCCTTAATGCAATTTCAATCAGATATGCTAAATGCATCTATATCAGTAAGTGATATTGAAGAAGCATCTGCCCTGGGAGCTGCTCTTGCTGGTGGCCTTGGAGTTGGTATATGGAAGGATTTAAGTGAACTGGAAGGCTTATATAAATGCAGTAATAAAGTTTCACCTAATATGGCTCAAGAGAAAAGAGATAAATTATATAAAGGATGGAAAAAGGCGGTGAATATGATACGTTTAAAATTATAATATAAATAAAAACTATTTCAAATTAATAATAAAAAAATATACAACTATGGCTTACAAACAAAAACTAACAATCGGGTTAATTGTTGCAACAAGAAATATTTTTAACTCGAAATTAGCGGAAGAGGCCAGACCTCTTCTAATCAATAAGGTGGAATCATTGGGGCATGACTATGTCATCCTTCCATCAGATGTAACTCCAACTGGAGCTATCGAAACTTATCAAGATGCTAAAAAATGCGCGGCATTATTTTCAAAAAATCGTGATAAAATTGATGGTATTATTATTGTCCTCCCAAACTTTGGTGATGAGCTGGGAGTTGTTAATACGTTGAATATAGCAAAGCTTAATGTTCCCATACTTGTTCAAGCTTGTGATGATGAAAATGATAAAGTAAATGTTTATAGTAGACGTGACGCCTTTTGCGGAAAACTTTCAGTTTGTAATAATTTGTATCAGTACGGTATTCCGTTTACTAATACCTCTCTACATACTTATCCGCTTGACAGCAAATTATTTGAAGATGATTTAAAGAAATTTGCCGGAGTATGTAGGGTTGTTGGGGGTATCAAGGGAGCTCGTATTGGCCAGATCGGAACACGTCCACAGGCATTCCAAACCATGCGTGATAGTGAAAAAATTCTGCAGGCAAACAATATGACAGTAATTCCGGTTGATCTTTCAGAAATATTAGCGGCAGCTGAGAAAGTTGAAGATACCGATAAAAAACTTTTGTATAAAATAAAATCTATTAGTGCATATGGAAAAATAGCTTCAAATGTTACACCTGAAAAAGTTAAAAATCAGGCTAAATTCGGAATAGCTATTGAAAACTGGATTACAGAAAACGAAATAGATGCTGCGGGTATTCAATGCTGGGAATCCGTTGAGAAAAACTACGGTTGTGCCACCTGTTTATCAATGAGCATGCTTGGTGAGAAACTTATTCCATGTGCATGTGAAACAGATTTAACAGGAGTGGTTTCAATGTATGCTCTTATGCTTGCCACTGGTAAGCCATCTGCACTTCTCGACTGGAATAATAACTTTGCTGAAGACCGTAATATGTGTGTATGTACTCATTGTAGTAACTATCCAAAGGGTTTCTTTCAAAGCGATATAGAAATTGGTTCGTTGGATGTTCTTGGTACAGTTTTAGGTCAGGAAGATACTTTTGGGGCTATAAAAGGTAAAGTTGCCCCTGGTCCGTTAACTTATTTCCGAATTTCTACCGATGATCCAAAAGGTATTATTAAATCGTATTTGGGTGAAGGGGAAATTACTGATGATCCTTACGGAATGGACGGAGGTATTGCTGTTACAAAAATTCCAAACCTTCAAAAATTAATGAATTATTTATGTAAAAACGGCTTTGAACATCATGTAAGCATGAATAGAGGTCATATTGCAGATATTATTGAAGAAGCCGTGAACACTTATCTTGGATGGGATTTATACAGACATAAATAAATTATAAAATAAAAAGTATAGAGACCTGTACCTTTAAAAAAGAAAGATGATGAAAATAACAAAAAAATTCAGAAGGTTTATATGGTGCCTGTTAGCAATTTCAATATCGCTCACCCTCCATTTGCAATCGATATTTGGTGAATCATATAACAAAACTAATCCGCTAAAACCTCGAATAATTGTATTAACAGATATATCAACCTGGGAAACAGATGACCAGGAATCGTTGACCCGTTTGCTTGTTCATGCTGATTTATTTGAAATTGAGGGAATAGTTTGGACAACAGGCTATAGCCATAGTGATATATCAAGTCATCCCGATCATTATGAAATTATCCAGGGCGTAATTAATGCGTATGAGTTAGATTTACCGAACCTGTTGATGCGATCTGATCAGGTTGGTCATGAGCAGGATAGTATCAACCAGGAAATTGGATACTGGCCAAGTGCAGACTATTTAAGAGAGCGTACCATGTGGGGAAGTGTTCATCGGGGAATGAAATATATTGGTGAAAATAATGATTCTGATGGCAGTAGACTTATTATTGATCAAGCCGATGAAGAGGATGATCGACCTGTATGGGTAACTATTTGGGGTGGAGGAAACACATTAGCACAGGCAGTATGGCATGTAAAACAAACACGAAGTGAATCCGAATTAAAAGCTTTTCTGAATAAAATCCGTGCTTATGCCATTACAGATCAGGATCGGCATTATGATGGATCTGAAGGTTATGCTATAAGCTGCCATCAGTGGCTGCGTCGCGAATTTGCCGATGATCTTTTTTTTATTTGGGACGAATGTGCCTGGAAATTTCAAAATGGTACTGGAGTCAATAACTGGTCGCAATACGAAACCCATATCCAGGGACATGGAAATCTAGGCAGTCAGTATCCAAAGTACAAGTATGGTGTGGAAGGAGACACCCCTGCTTTCCTCCATTTGATACCTAACGGACTTAATAATCCAAACGATCCAACACAATGCGGTTGGGGAGGATATTCAGAATGGGGAATTAGCCCGGATAATAAAACCACTGCATATAATAATTATTCCGGTGCAGCCAATAGCAAATGTACTAAATATGAAAATCATTTTTATACTGCAACATTTAACAATTTTGCAGCACGCATGGACTGGGCTAATGAAGGAACAGGAAATCTTAATCCGGTAGTTGTAATTAATGGCGATGAAAGTCAAAATATACTGGTATTAACTCCTAAACCGGACTCAACGGTAGTACTTGATGCAACGGGTACATATGACCTGAATAATGATTCTTTAATTTTTAACTGGTGGATACAGACCGAAGCAGGATCATATTCTGAAAACATTGAGATAGTGAATAATGACTCAAATGTTGCTCAAATAAATATTCCTAAGGATGCTGATGGTAAAACTTTTCACTTAATATGTGAAGTAACAGATAATGGCATGCATAATCTTTCCAGTTATCGGAGAATAATTTTTAAGCCAAGTCAAACAGGTACAGAAATCACAGTTAATGAGCTGCCTGTTGCTTATGCTGGCCCAAATCAAATAATTCAAGATACCGATGAAGACAATATGGAGACTGTGACACTTTACGGCTCCGGAAGTAACGATTTTGATGGATCAATAATTTCATATGTTTGGAGTGAAAATGATGAAGAAATTGCTACTGGAGCAATTACCTCAGTTAATCTGTCTCTGGGTGAACATGTTATTACACTAACTGTTACAGATGATAGTACAGGTATAGATACCGATGACATAATTATTAAAGTAAATGAAATAAATTCTACTAGTACTGATTTGATAAAAGAAAGTAGAAACATTTTGGTATATCCAAATCCTGCAAACGGTATTTTGAACGTTTCATTCTTAAATTCTAAGGAATTAAAAAGCAATCTTATTATATACAACTCAGCTGGAAAATTAATTAAATACGTTTCCGATCTGAAAGTTGAAAACGAAATCAGTATTAAAGGAATCCAATCCGGTCAATATCTTTTAGTAGTTGAAAATAAGGAAAGCCGTACTTGTGAAAAGCTTATCATTAAATAAATATATACAATTATGAGATTAATAATTATTTTCACTTTATTTTTCATTGCAATATCAGAAATATATTGCCAAAACGAACCTATTATTTTTGAAGCAGAAGAGGCAACACTTGGAGCTGACTTCGAGGTTATGAATGATGAGGGCGTAGGATATATTACACCCAAAACAGATTTCATTAACAGTGCTTATCCCGGAAGCGAAGAGAAAGTAATTACTTTTTCAGTGACATTCCCGGAATCCGAAATTTACAAGTTATTTGCCCGTATAAGAGTAGGTTCAAACGGGGCGAACGACGACAGCTTTTTCTATGGAAACGGCTTTGGAACGAAAAACCCAACCAGTGAATTTGACTGGATTATGTGTAATAATTTTAACGTTGCCGGGTATACTATTCTTACCGATGTTGTTGAGGAAACAGGCGATGCCTCCACTGGGATATGGAAGTGGGTGGCATTATCTGAGTTTACGGGAGGCGAAACTCCGTTAAGCTTTTCTGTAAAAGAAGGTGCTCTGGTTGAAACATTTCAATTCGGCGCACGGGAAGATGGATTGCAAATTGACAAAATAGCCTTTGGCAAAAGTAGTTTGTACTATACAGTTGAAAATCTGGAAAATGAGCAACCCGGGTCTGCCACCCACCCGGGTAGGCCATATAATGGGCCGCCCCTTGCCACCGGGCTTGATAAGTTCCTGGGTTGTGTTCATTCCCGCAGTTCAAAAAGAGATGTGGTTGAATATTTCAACCAGTTAACCCCAGGCAATGCCGGAAAATGGGGATGGGTGGAAGGCCGGCGCGACACCATGGTATGGACCGAACTGGATGAGGCTTATCAGGCTGCAATGGATAATAACTTCGTTTACAAACATCATGTTATGGTTTGGGGAGCTCAACAGCCAGATTGGATAGCAGATTTAGATAGTGCAGAACAAATTGAAGAAATTGAAGAATGGTTTGCAGCTGTTTCCAAAAGATATCCAGAAATTGATCAGGTTGAAGTAGTGAATGAACCTTTACATAATGCCCCTGATGCAGCGAATGAAGGGAACTTTATTGATGCGCTTGGAGGTAAAGGCGAAACCGGATGGGACTGGATTATTAATTCATTTAAATTAGCAAGAAAATATTTTGGGGATACAACACAACTTCTGATCAACGAATATAATATAATGAACAGTACAACAAATACAGATCAATATCTTGAAATAATTAAACTTTTACAAGCCGATTCACTTATCGATGGTATTGGTTTCCAGGCACATGGTTTCTCCCATAATACATCAAATGCTACTATTTTAAGAAATCTAGATACTCTGGCCAGTACAGGATTACCTTTATATGCAACTGAACTGGATATTGATGGATTAACTGACCTTCAACATGTTCACAATTATATGAATTTATTTCCTTTATTATGGGAACATCCCGCTATAAAAGGAATCACATTATGGGGATTCAAACCTGCAATGTGGCGTGGGGATCAGGGCTGTTACCTTATAGATAATCTTGGTAATGAAAGGCCGGCTATGAAATGGCTCAGAGCATATTTAAAGGATAATTTTATTGCTAATAAATCTATTATTGTATCTTCTTTAACAGGGGCAACAAAAGTTGATAGGATTGGAGATACATTACGTTTGATGGCTCAGGTTTTTCCTGATTCTTCGACATTGCAGAAATTGTATTGGAAGGTTAGCGATAAAAATATTGCAACTGTAAACCAAGATGGACTTATTAAAGCTGTTTCAAATGGAACAGTTACTGTAACAGCAATGTCTCTTGAATTAGGGTCTAATGTTTCCGATCAAATAGAAATTACCATATATGATCCGGCTATTGATACAATAGATGCAATAGATAACATTGCAATGGCTAACAATATTCAATTATATCCAAATCCTACAAATGAAGGAAAATTCACAATAGAAGGTTTAAAGGATATCGAATTAGTTGATATTTTTGATATTAACGGTATGCTAGTTAGCTCTTATAATACAAAAGGAAGAATTATAATGAATTTTCAATTAAATGTTCCTGTTGGATTATATATAATAAAGCTATATGGGGGGAAAAATATTTATTATACCAAAATAGCTGTAAAACAATAAAGAGGAATAAACATTTGTATTTATTTTTTTTATAACTTCATTATCAATTGAGTTTAATAATATGTAATATTTAAATAAGTAAGTTTAAAATAAAGAAAAATGAGAAAAACAGTCCTGCTTTCAATAATGCTGATTTTTAGTTGTTCAGTTAGGTCAAGTGTCAACAGTAATAATTATATTTCAATAGACTATTTAAAAGGATATTTTACAATTGTGAGTTCAAATACAAAAGCACCAATTTGTATTAGTTCAAACGATTATAAAGGAGTAAACATTGCCTCAAATAATCTTAAGGAAGATATTTTTAGAGTTACTGGGAAAACACCAAAATTATACATGGATACTATTCCAACTTCAAATGAAATAATTATTATTGGTACATTGGGTAAAAGTTTTTTAATAGATTCCCTTGTTCGAATGAATAAATTAGATGCCACAGGTTTAAAGGGAAAATGGGAGAAATTTTATATTCAAACTATTAAGGAGCCATTTCCAAGTATTAAAAAAGCGACTGTAATTGCTGGTAGCGATAAACGTGGTACGATATTCGGTATATATGATATTTCTGAACAAATTGGAGTTTCACCATGGTACTATTGGGCAGATGTGCCTGTTAAGAAAAAAGAGAATATTTATATAATTCCAGGTACTTATACCGACGGTGAACCATCTGTTAAGTTTCGAGGGATTTTTATCAACGATGAATCTCCTGCGCTAAGGAATTGGGCAACAGAAACATTTGGTGGCCTTAATCATAAATTCTATGAGAAAGTATTTGAATTGCTTTTACGTAACAAAGCTAATTATTTATGGCCTGCCATGTGGCTTCCAACCATGTTTAATGTTGACGATACATTAAATCCAAAAGTTGCTGATGAATATGGAATTGTTGTGTCAACAAGTCATCATGAGCCTATGATGCGTGCACATAATGAGTGGTATCAATATAACGGCGGAGCATGGAATTATGAAACAAATAAAGAAAAACTTCAAGAATTTTGGCGAGAAGGAATCGAGCGAATGAGAGATTACGAAAGTGTTGTTACTGTTGGAATGCGAGGCGATGGCGATGAAGCCATGTCGGAAGAGACTGCCATTGGACTTTTAAAAGAAATTATCGCCGATCAACGAAAAATCATCGCTGATGTAACCGGAAAACCGGCTCATGTAACTCCACAGGTTTGGGCGATTTATAAAGAGGTACAAGATTATTACGATAAAGGAATGCGTGTTGATGATGATATTATTATACTGCTTTGTGATGATAACTGGGGTAACCTGCGCATTCTGCCAAAGAAGGAAGATTTAAGTCATAAAGCAGGCTATGGTATCTATTACCACTTTGATTATGTTGGTGCGCCTGTATCATACAAGTGGTTAAACACTACTCAAATAGAAAGAGTCTGGGAACAGATGAACCTGGCATACAGGTTTGGGGTGAAAGATCTTTGGTTAGTAAACGTGGGCGATATCAAACCAATGGAACTGCCCATTAGCTTTTTTCTTGATTATGCTTGGAATCCAGATGCTATTCAAGCGACTGATTTACCAGACTTCTATGTAAATTGGGCAAAACAGCAATTCGGAGATTATTTCACATCTGAAATAGCTGAATTACTCTCTCTTTACACAAAATACAATGCAAGACGTACACCGGAGATGTTAAAACCGGATACCTACAGCCTGGAAAATTACAGGGAAGCTGATAGAATTGTTGAAGAATATAAACAACTGTTGGAGAAAAGTAGTAACATATTTTCACAACTTCCTGAAAGCTATAAATCAGCATTTTACCAACTAGTTCATTTCCCTATTGAAATGTGTGCAAATCTAAACGAAATGTATGTCGATGCAGGCAAGAATAAATATTATGGGGAACGTGGCGCTGCATCGGCAAATTTTTATGCTGATAAAGTAAAGGAATTGTTTGAAAAAGATGTAGAACTGACAAGGTATTTTCATGAAGAGTTGGAAGATGGAAAATGGAACCACATGATGTCGCAAACACATATTGGTTATACATATTGGAATCACCCACCTTTAAACATGATGCCTGCAGTATCTTATGTTCAAATACAAAAACCTGCTGAATTAGGTTACCTTCTGGAGTATGGTACCAGGCCAAAATGGGGTTGGCTTGATGTTGAAGCAGACTGGGCTTTTAGTCAGGAATTGCCAGTTTCCGACCCTGTAAATAATCAAAATTATTACATTGATATTTTTAACCGTGGGCGGGATGAATTACAATACAATATTAATGGAACAGAAGATTGGATAAAACTCTCCTCAGAGGCTGGTACTATCCGGTTTAACGAAAAAGTATTTGTGAGTATTGATTGGAATAAAGCCCCCGAAGGAGAGGCTATGGGAGAAATTCTTATCACTGGAGCAGGAAAAGAATATACAGTACAAGTACCTATTTGGAATAAGATGCCAAAAGTAGTAGGATTTATCGAAAATGAGGGTGCAATTGCCTTCGAAGCATGTAATTTCACCAAAAAAATTAACACGAAAGATATGTATTGGACAGTAGTTCCGAACCTTGGACGAACAAAGTCTTCACTCATTATTGAACCTGTAACCACCGAAAGTCAAACAGTATTGGAAAATTCTCCAAGAGTTGAATATGAATTTACAACTTTTAGCATAGGAGATTTTAAAGTAAAGGCCTACCTTTCTCCAACTCAGGATTTCAAAAAACAAGGAGGATTAAAATATGCCATTGCCATTGACGATGAGCAGCCGATAATTATAAATATGAATGAAGGAGAAATAATGCCTGATTATAAATATGCCGACTGGTGGACAAAATCGGTTGGAGACCACATAAAAATCAAGGTTTCATCACATAATGTTGATTCACCTGGCAAACATACTTTAAAAGTATGGGCAATTGACCCAGGGATTGTTATCCAAAGGTTTGTAATTGATGCGGGAGGTTTAAACCCGAGTTATTTAGGTCCAGCTGAAAGTAATTATGTGAATTTGGAATAAAAACTCCCCAAATTGATACTATAAAAAAGAATCGAAATAATTACAAAAACGGATTGCATGGATTGGTGCTCCGTTGATAGGGCGGTGCAGTTTAAGGGGAATCGGGGAGGAACGATGAGCTCAACGAAGTTAATTTAATTTGTTTTTTTTCCACAACGCAGAGATTGCCAACCCAATTTGTTAGCACATTGGCAAGTCCCACGAGCCAAGCTCAAACCAAAACTTGCCAAAGAGCTAGCAAATGCCAGCCCTGTTACCGCCTTTATGGGCGGTTTGGGGATTCCCCCACCCACAAAAAACAAAATAAATTCGTGCTCCGTAGCAAGGTAAGTGCAGGTTGATTAAGATAAAAGATTAGATTTGTAATAACTTGAAACAGATTGGCTTTGAACAATGAACACAAGCTTACAACAATGTGTATAATTCATAAGGGGTTCAGTGGTATGCGAAACATTGTCTCCCGCCTCAACTACGGTAACGGCAGATACGAAAGCAGCCCGCAATCCCTTACGAAATCATACACTCAACGTTGTGCC
>JAFGOZ010000193.1 GCA_016926235.1 Bacteroidales bacterium
TACGAACATAATCAGGGCAAATATATAACCTGCGTCGTAAAGCAGGGACACAAGTTATATCCGTTGATGTTTGATTCAACAAATCACGAGGACTATGCATGGAATTATTTTACTGGCTTATTTCATTTTCTACTAAAGCACTAAAATCCGCAAAAAAGAAACATTGCATTTTATTTCCCTTGCTGTTTTAACCCATCCCAACCTTTAGCAGCAATTTCAATAGCTGATCCATCTGGTAGTATGAGGTATCTCCCTTCACCTGAAGCAGTGATATGACCTATGATGCTGATTGCCTGCACTTCCTTGAGTTTTTCAAAGTCAGATAGCGGAACCGTAAAAAGCAGTTCATAATCCTCCCCGCCATGGAGGGCACAGGTTATAGGTTCCAGGTTCATCTCCTCGGCAGCGGAGGCGGTATCTGCATCTACCGGAATTTTATCACTGAAAATTTTACATCCTTTGTTGGACGCATCGCATATGTGCATCAGGTCTGATGATAAACCATCAGAAATATCGATCATGGCGGTTGGTCTGATTTTTTCTTTGATAAAAAAATCAATAATATCCTTTCGTGCTTCTGGCTTCAGCTGTCGTTCCAATACATATTCATATCCGGACAGATCGGGTTGAATCCCGGAGTTTTTTGAGAAAATCTCCTTTTCTCTTTCAAGCACCTGTAAACCAATATATGCACCCCCCAGGTTTCCGCTCACACAAATCAGGTCATTTTCCTGGGCACCACTGCGATAAAGAATTTCCTTTTCATTCACAGTCCCAATAGCCGTTATACTTAAAGTAAGTCCTGTCATAGATGCAGAAGTGTCACCACCTACCAGGTCAACATTATATATTTCACATGCCAGTTTTATTCCTTCGTAAATTTCTTCAACGTCCTCCGCATCAAACCGGGATGAGATGCCTATCGAAACAGTTATTTGTTCAGGTTTCGCATTCATGGCATACACATCAGAGAGGTTAACGATTACAGCTTTGTAACCCAAATGCTTTAATGGCATATACATTAAATTAAAATGTATTCCCTCCAGCAACAGGTCCGTGGTAACTACTGTAAGCTTACTTCCTGTTTTCAATACAGCTGCATCATCACCTATTCCTTTAACAGTTGACTTGTGTGAAATTTTAACATTTTCTGAAAGACGGTTGATCAGTCCAAACTCTCCCAATTCTGCTATTTGCTTTGGTGCATCTTTCTTTTTTGCCATAATTATTGTATTCTACTTTAAAAAAACATCCCGCAAAGGTACATTTAAAAACTTGAAGTATAAATCATTCCTTTAAAACTATAATTGCATTTTCCAAGACATATAAATATTTGTTTTTTCGTATATTTGTCAATTTAAAATAAGTCTAAATAAAGGGTTTTAAATTAAACTACTTCGCTATAGAATTGTTTACTTATAATGGCATCAGAACAGGATAAAATATTAGGAGAAATAACGGGTAGCGACTATAAATATGGTTTCTACACAAATATTGAGACGGAAACAATTCCCAGGGGATTAAATGAAGATATTGTACGATTGATTTCGCAGAAGAAGAATGAGCCGGAATTTTTACTCGAATTCAGATTGAAAGCTTTCAGACATTGGCAGAAAATGACTATGCCGGGCTGGGCCCATTTGAAAATACCTGAAATAAACTACCAGGATATAATCTATTACGCTGCTCCCAAGCAAAAAGCAACTCCACAAAGCCTGGATGAAGTAGATCCCGAGTTGATTGACACATTTAACAGATTGGGTATCCCACTTGAAGAACAAAAGCATTTAACCGGAGTTGCTGTAGATGCTGTGATGGATAGCGTGTCGGTAAAAACTACTTTTAAAGAAACCCTGGCTGAACTGGGTATCATTTTCTGCTCCTTTAGCGAAGCAGTGAAAGATTACCCTGAACTAATAAAAAAATATCTGGGAACGGTAGTCCCTTATTCTGACAATTATTTTGCGGCATTGAATTCAGCTGTTTTTAGTGATGGTTCCTTCTGCTATATTCCAAAAGGAGTACGTTGTCCAATGGAGCTGTCTACATACTTTAGAATAAATGCAGCTAACACAGGGCAGTTTGAAAGGACTTTATTAATAGCCGATGAAGACAGTTATGTAAGCTACCTCGAAGGATGCACAGCTCCCCAGCGTGATGAAAACCAGCTGCATGCTGCTGTTGTTGAATTAATAGCTCATGATGACGCTGAAATAAAATATTCCACCGTACAAAACTGGTATCCCGGTGATAAAAATGGCAAAGGTGGTATTTATAACTTTGTGACCAAAAGAGGCATGTGTAAAGGCCGCAACTCAAAAATCTCCTGGACACAGGTTGAAACAGGCTCTGCCATTACGTGGAAATATCCCAGTTGTATTTTACGGGGCGACAATTCAAAAGGAGAATTTTATTCTGTAGCCGTAACCAATAATTACCAGCAGGCAGATACCGGGACCAAAATGATCCATATTGGTAAAAACACGCGAAGCACTGTGATTTCCAAAGGTATTTCTGCCGGAAAAAGTAACAACAGTTATCGCGGATTGATTAAAGTATTGAAAAATGCGGATAATGCCAGAAACTTTTCGCAATGTGACTCATTATTACTCGGGGACAAATGCGGAGCCCACACATTTCCCTATTTGGAGGTGGACAACCAGTCAGCAATTATTGAACATGAAGCTACAACATCAAAAATAAGTGAAGACCAGATATTTTATTGTAACCAGCGAGGTATTGACACCGAAAGTGCCATTGGCCTTATTGTAAATGGTTATGCCAGGGAAGTTCTAAACAAGCTTCCTATGGAATTTGCTGTGGAAGCACAAAAACTATTGCAAATAACATTGGAGGGAAGCGTGGGATAATTTTTATATCAAGCTTCAAATAAAAATATTAAGTATGATTATTTGTTTTAGAAAAGCTAAATATGGATTAACGGAAAATCAATTATGCGGGTAAAAACAAATAATTATTAAATAATACAGATAAACATGTTGAAGATAAAAAATTTAAAGGTTGCGATTGAGGGGAAAGAGATTTTGACCGGAATAAATCTTGAAGTAAAACCAGGAGAGGTACATGCTATAATGGGCCCGAATGGCTCGGGTAAAAGTACACTGGCGTCTGCACTTGCCGGAAGAGATTATGCAGAAGTTACAAGTGGCAGTGTAACTTACAAAGGTATGAACCTCCTGGAAATGGCTCCTGAAGAGCGTGCTCATGAGGGCATTTTCCTTGGATTTCAATATCCTGTAGAGATACCTGGTGTTAGCATGGCAAATTTTATGCGAACTGCTGTAAATGAAAAGCGTAAGTCACAGGGACTGGAACCTTATAATTCTTCCGATTTCCTGAAAATATGGCGTGAAAAGAAGGATCTGGTCGGAATTTCATCAACCCTTATAAATCGCTCGGTGAATGAAGGTTTTTCAGGTGGAGAGAAGAAGAAAAATGAAATTTTCCAAATGGCACTGCTTGAACCAACGCTTTCAATACTCGACGAAACGGATTCCGGATTAGATATAGATGCGCTCAGGGTAGTTGCAAACGGAGTAAACAAACTTAAAACAAAAGACACAGCAACTATCGTAATCACTCACTATCAGCGTCTGCTTGATTATATTGTTCCCGATTTTGTGCATGTGCTGTACAAAGGACGAATTGTCAAATCAAGTGGAAAAGAACTGGCGCTTGAACTGGAAGATAAAGGTTACGACTGGATTAAAAGTGAAATGGACGGGGAATAATTATGATTACAACATCTCCAAATAATGAAATAACAAAAGACTTTCTGGATCTTTTTAACCAAAATGCTGAAAAGATACTAGGAAGTGGCACTTCATATATAAACGAAATAAGGAAACAAGCTCTTCGAAATTTTGAAGGGAAAGGTATTCCATCCAATCGCATCGAAGATTATAAATACACCAACCTCGAACCTCATTTTAAAAATACTTACAACAAGTATTTTGAGCCCCGCGAGATGGATTTTGACATTAACGATATTTTTAAGTGTGATGTTCCAAATCTTGATACAAATACTGTTATTCTGCTGAATGGATTTTACTACGATAAGAAAAATCCATTGCAAAAACTTGAGAAGGGAGCATTAATAGGTAGTTTTTCCGAAGCAGGCAAAAAATATCCCGAACTGTTTGAAAAGCATTTTTCAAAATATGCATCTAACGAAAATGAGGGGCTGGTAGCTCTGAATACTGCATTTGCACAAGATGGGTTATTCATGTATGTGCCTGACAATGTTGTGTTAGAAATACCTATCCAGATCATCAACATGATGATGTCCGATGAGAATATCATGGCTCAATACCGAAATTTAATCATATTAGGGAAAAATGCAAAGGTTACCCTTATCGTTTGCGACCATACTTTGTCTCCACATAAATTTCTGACTAATTCTGTTTCTGAAATTTTTACCGGGGATAATTCCAGGCTTAATTACTATAAGATACAAAATGAGAACAATGAATCTACTCAAATCTCAAACACTTACATTCATCAGGAAAGAGATAGCCGTGTATCTTCTTCGGTAATTACATTACACGGAGGTCTGGTTCGTAATAATATGTATGTAAACCTGAACGGTGAAGGTTGTGACTGTAATATCACAGGATTGTTTTTTGCAGATAAAGCTCAACATGTTGATAATTATACATTTATTGATCACAAGGCACCACATTGTACCAGTAATCAGCTTTTTAAAGGTGTATTGGATCAATTGGCCACGGGGGCTTTTAACGGGAAGATCATGGTGAGGCCTGATGCACAAAAAACCATTGCCTACCAGAAAAATAATAATATACTTCTCTCCAATGATGTAAAGATGAACTCGAAACCTCAGCTTGAGATTTATGCAGACGATGTAAAATGTAGTCATGGTGCAACCTCCGGTCAATTAGATGAGGATGCATTATTTTATATGCGCTCGCGCGGGGTGAATGAAAAAGAGGCAAAACTGCTTTTAATGCATGCATTTACCAAAGAAGTGATTAGCCACCTTGATGTGAAGCCTTTACAGGAACGTATTGATTCAATGGTAAATCAGCGTCTTCGCGGAGAACTTTCAAGATGCAATAATTGTCCGGTTCATTGTTGCTAAAGAGTGGTTATAATAAAACATCCATTTGAATTTTTAGTATTTTTGCAGAATAAAATTAAGGCTGAAGGCTTTTATGCATTACACAAGGCTATGCCCTGTGTAATGGAAAAAACAAATTTAGCCCTGAAAGGGCGAGAGCTTTTGCCCCCTTCAGGGCATTGTTCTTATATAGATTATATTTTACTATGTCTAAAAACCAGGATATAAATATTTCAAAGTGGGATTTGATATAAAAAAAATACGGGACGATTTTCCTATACTGCAACGTACGATATACAACAAGCCCCTTGTTTATATGGATAACGGTGCAACTACGCACAAACCACAATGTGTAATTGATATTGTGAATGAATTTCATTCGCAAAATAATAGCAGCATTCACCGGGGAATTCACTATTTAAGCGAGCAGGCGACAGAGGCATATGAAGGTGCAAGAAAAATTGTTAAGGATTTTATTAATGCACAAAGTACGAATGAAATTGTTTTTACAAGCGGGGCCACAGGTTCTATCAATGCTTTGGCTTTTTCATTCGGAGAAAGGTATATTAATGAAGGGGACGAGATCATTGTCTCTGAAATGGAACACCATTCAAATATTGTACCCTGGCAAATGATATGCGAACGCAAAAAGGCATCCTTAAAAGTTGTACCATTTACACAAGATGGGGAACTGAACCTGGAGGCATACAAAAAACTGTTTACTAAAAATACCCGTTTAGTAGCTATTACCCATGTTTCTAATTCATTAGGCACTATTAATCCGGTGAAGGAAATCATAGATATAGCCCATAAAAACAATGTAAAAATTATGCTTGACGGGGCTCAGGCCATTCAACACATGAAAGTTGATGTGCAGGACCTGGATTGTGATTTTTATGTTTTTTCCGGTCATAAAGTATTTGGCCCGACAGGAATTGGCGTGCTATATGGAAAAGAAAAACTGCTCTATGAGTTGCCTCCTTATCAAGGTGGAGGAGATATGGTAGATTGTGTAACTTTTGAGAAAACCACATATAATGAATTGCCTTTTAAGTTTGAAGCCGGTACAACCAATTTTATCGGAGCAATAGGTTTGGGTAAAGCATTAGAATACATAGAGAGCATTGGTTTACAAGAAATAAATCAATATGAGCAGGAACTATTTGCCTATGCAAACCAGAAAATAAGAGCTATAGATAGTGTCCGAATTTATGGCAATGCTGTACATAAGGTTTCCATCTTTTCCTTTTTATTAGGAGATATTCATATGTACGATGCAGGTATGATCCTTGACAAAATAGGAATTGCAGTACGCACAGGTACACATTGCACGCAACCTGTAATGGATCATTTTGAGATTACCGGAACAATAAGGGCTTCGATGGTAATGTACAATACGAAAGAAGAAGTAGATATTTTATGCGAAGCCTTAAATAAAGTAAAACAAATGTTTTAGAACAAAAGATATAACGTGATGAAGAGTATTGATGATGTACAGAATGAGATAATTGAGGAGTTTCAATCTTTTGATGACTGGATGGATAAGTACAATTATTTAATTGAACTTAGTAAAGATCTGCCACCTATTAATAGCAAATTTAAAACAAATGAACACCTGATCAATGGTTGCCAGTCAAAGGTTTGGCTGCATGCAGATATGGAAGGGGAAAAAGTGGTTTTTACAGCGGATAGCGATGCTATCATCGTTAAAGGAATCATTTCCCTGCTTATCCGTGTATTGTCCAATCGTACTCCCAAAGAGATCATGAATACAGAATTATTTTTTATAGATGAAATAGGGCTGAAACAAAACCTTTCGCCTACTCGTTCAAATGGACTATTATCTATGGTAAAACAAATGAAATTGTATGCAATTGCATATAATGCCAAGACGGGATTATAGGCTTGCAAAAAGCCCATTTTATCTTACTTATAATATTATATTATGACAGTAACTGATTTTCTATATCTGGAAAACCAAATAGCTGACACTCTCAAGTTGATCTATGATCCTGAGATACCAGTGAATATTTATGATTTGGGCCTTATCTACGAAGTAGACGTAGATGAAAAAAAAAATGTAGTGGTAACAATGACCCTCACCGCTCCAAACTGTCCTATGGCTGATGATCTGTTAGCTGAAGTGGAATATAAAGTAGGGACAGTTCCTGGTGTTAAAAGTGTGCGGGTAAATTTAGTTTTTGATCCCCCCTGGGACAAAAGCATGCTATCCGACGAAGCAAAACTGGAACTTGGATTATTATAAAAGAATACAGGGGCCAGGAGTCAGAATTCAGGAAGCTGATAACTGACTCCTGAATTCTGACTCCTTATTAAGATGGCACTGTACAAAAATAATAGCACCTTAATCAAACAAAAAGCCATACAGCTTGGTTTTTCAGCATGCGGTATTGCTAAAGCAGGACGCCTGCCGAAAGAAGAAAATCATCTAAATGACTGGCTGCAAAAGGGTTATCAAGCCGAAATGGGATACATGGCCAACAACAGGGAAAAACGTGTAGATCCGTGCGAATTGATAAAAGGTGCTAAATCTGTAATTGTCGTTTTGCTAAATTATTATCCTGAAAAATTTCAAAAAGATGATGTGCCAAAAGTAGCCAAATATGCTTATGGTAAAGATTATCATTATGTAGTAAAAGGCAAACTGGAAAAACTTTTTGAGTTTATCCATAAAGAAATTCAACCGGTTAATGGTCGTGCTTTTTGTGACTCGGCACCTGTCCTGGAACATGCATGGGCCGTAAAAGCCGGATTAGGATGGATTGGAAAAAATACCCAGCTTATCAACAAAGAAATTGGATCTTTTGCATTCATAGGAGAACTCATTATTGACCTGGAACTGGAATATGATAATCCAGTACCTGAACATTGCGGGTCTTGTACAAAATGCATTGATAACTGCCCTACAGCTGCAATTGAGGCGCCTTATCAGATCAATGCCAGAAAATGTATTTCGTATCTAACCATCGAATTGCGTGATGAAATTCCCTCTCAATTTAAAGGGAAAATGAAAAATTATGTTTTTGGTTGCGATATCTGCCAAAATGTATGTCCATGGAATAAAAAAGTGATACCAAACAAAATTGAGGATTTGCAACCAAATCCCAAATTCCTTTCTATGGTTAATGATGACTGGAATAGCTTATCCCGGGATACTTACAAAGAATTATTTAAAGACACCCCTGTAGACCGAATAGGTTATAAGGGATTACTGCGCAATATTGAGTTTTTGAAATAAGGCAGTAGGGGTTTATATAAATTCATTTATCTTTGACAATCTTAAAAAATAAAGTTGAATTTACCATTACATATTGCGAAACGATATTTGGTGGCCAAAAAGTCGCATAATGCCATCAACATTATTTCTGCCATTTCGGTTGGAGTAGTTACGCTCGTAGCTATGGCTTTAATCGTAATACTATCTGTATTCAATGGCTTCGACCAATTGGTACAATCTCTTTTCAGCACGTTTAATCCGGATTTGAAAATACTTCCTGTGGAAGGAAAAGTTTTTTTACCTGATAGCGCTGTATATCGGCAGATAAAGCAAGTTGAAGGGATTTATTTCATCTCGGAGGTGCTGGAAGAAAATGCCCTGCTAAAATATGGAGATAAGCAATATATTGCCACCGTAAAGGGCGTGGATGATGTATATGTGCATGTAAATGGTATTGACAGTATGATTGTAGAAGGAGATTTTATATTAAAACAAGGAAAGGATGATTTTGCCGTAATAGGGCAGGGAATTGCATACTATTTATCGGTTGGTCTGAATTTTATTAATCCTATTATCATATACGTCCCGAAACGATCGGAATATATAACCTATAACCCTGAACAGGCTTTTAACAGAGAGTATCTGTTCCCATCAGGCATTTTTTCTATCGAGCAGGATTTTGATTCCAAATATATCCTGGTGCCCCTTGATTTTGCAAGAAAACTTCTGGATTACGAAAACGAAATAAGTGCCCTGGAAATAAAAATAGATCCCGGGTATGATGCAACAAGGATCGAAAATAAGATTGTATCTATCCTTGGAAGTAATTACAAAGTGCAAAACCGGTATGAGCAAAATGAAATTTTTTATAAAGTGATGAAATCAGAAAAATGGGCCATTTTTTTCATATTTTGTATTATACTTATTGTTGCTTCATTTAATATGGTTGGCTCATTGACCATGCTGATAATTGAGAAAAAAGAAGACATCGCTACATTAAGGAGTCTGGGTGCTACAGACCAGTTGATCAGGAAAATTTTCCTTGTTGAAGGATGGTTGATTTCGCTTACCGGTGCATTCTTTGGATTAATTCTTGGATCTCTTATTTGCTGGGGACAACAAAAATTTGAGTGGGTAAAACTGAAAGGCAGCGGTTCTTTTGTTATTGATGCATACCCGGTTGATTTTCAGTGGCTGGATTTGTTTTCGGTGTTAGGTATAGTGGCTTTCATTGGATTTATTGCTGCCTGGTACCCTGTACGATATATTTCCAAACGGTATATGCAGAGCAATTTGCATATCAGGGTTTAGTTTTTATTTTTGTTTCCAGCGATATGTATCAATTTTAAATCCTGCAAGTTCTAAAATCCTGTCAACGATTGTTGTGCAGACTTCTTCGATCGTTGAAGGAAGACTATAGAACGAAGGTGATGCCGGACAAATAATACCACCTGCTTCCGTCACTGTTTTCATATTATTTATATGGATGAGACTGAATGGTGCTTCACGGGTAACCAGTATAAGTTTTCTTCTTTCTTTGAGCATAACATCCGCACTCCGGGTAATAAGATTATCAGCAATGCCAGAAGCAATTTTCCCTAAAGTTCCCATAGAACAGGGACAAACTATCATAGTATGAAATCCGGAAGAACCTGAAGCCGGGGGCGCATAAAAATCATCCTGATCAAATATCGGGTAATTAATTTTTTTATAATCGTCATTTTTTAACTCATATTCCCACACCTCTTTTGCATTATCAGAAAAAATGGCAACAATTTCCTGTATTTGATCCTTTAGTGAGGCTAATTTTTGAAGTAAAATATTGCAATATATAGCCCCGCTCGCACCTGTTGCCGCTATGATGAGTTTTTTAGGTTCCATTAACAAATTATTTGCTACTTAATATGTAATAAACACTAAAACTCAAAACATTGTTGTAAGAGCCCTGATCATATCCCAACATCTTCGCAAAAAAGTTATAGTAATAATCATTATCTGCACGGTCTCCTATTGGGATCAAAGAATAGTAATATCTCATATTGACAATCCATTTATCACTGAATTGATAGTTAATCCCTATAATACTCCCCAAATCAAAACTTTTGTAGGTTCCCATTTCCGAGGCAGGTACTGCTCCATGCTCATCTTCCCTCGATTTTGACATAAGGAGTGAAGGAGCAATTCCCAGTTCCGGAAAAATATCATCTGTGATATAATAGTTAACTAGAAGAGGTACTTCAAGATAATGAAGGCTCAATTTATAAAAAAATGGATCCGGCTCATCCTGCTTTTCCCTTGCACCTTTTCCACAATATTTAATTTCCATCTGGGCTCCCAGATCATTTGGGAAAATAGTTTTTACATAGGCTCCTCCCTGCCCGTTTATTTTATTATAACCGGCATAGCTATCCCCGTCAACCTGGCTGCCAGCAATCCCTGCCATAAAACCTCCCTGAAATCGTTGGGCAAAAACGGTTGTATTGATTATCACTAATAATAAAAATATAATTCTACGCATTTTGTAATAGTTTATCAATTAAAACTGCTACACCTACACTGGCTTTTTCCTTAATAAATTCAACATTTTTATATAAAATAGCATTTATATCATTCGGATCAATCATGTATATTGGGACCCCCTCTTTTACATAATCGATAAGTCCTGCGGCCGGATATACAAACATTGAAGTACCTATTACCACAAAAATATCTGCTGTTTTAACTATCTCAATGGCCTCTTCAATAGCAGGGACATCTTCTCCAAACCACACAACATGCGGACGAAGTTGACTGCCTTTTTTACATTTATCACCAAGTTTCAGCTTCCAGCCTTTAATTTCATAAATAAGATCAGGATCCACTGTACTGCGGGCTTTTTTTAGCTCCCCATGCAAATGAAGAACATTTTTACTGCCTGCTCTTTCATGCAGGTCATCTACATTTTGAGTAATAATTTGTACATCAAAATATTTCTCCAACTCAACCAGTCCTATATGTCCTTTATTTGGTTCTGCATCCAGCAATTTTTTACGCCGCTCATTGTAAAAATGTAATACTAATCCCGGGTTATTCTTCCATCCATCATAACTGGCTACTTCCATAATGTCGTATTCCTCCCATAATCCCCCCATCTCACGGAACGTTTTTATTCCGCTTTCGGCACTAATACCTGCTCCTGTTAATACAACCAGTTTCTTCATTTTCGTTTATAATGATTAAGTAAAAATAGGTGAATTCATTAAATATTACCATGAACCAGCAAAGAATTATTGGATTTCATACATGAAGAAAAAGCTAAATACAATAAATGCCAAGTATAACTAATTTAAATAATTCTTTGCGATTTTTATAAAATCTTCGTTGACTTTGCGTGAAACCTTATTATTTTTTAATACTATTACAATGTCAATACTATTCAGTATTTATAGAACAATTCTAATCATTAAATTTTTTTTACCATTATTTTGTTAATTTTAAGCACAAGATAATAAGGAAAAAGCCAGTTTTAACTTGCTGATTTTCTGCAACAAATTAAAACCATCAAATAAAAACACAGGCATTCTTCATGATTGATCAGTCGAGTATAGATAAGGTATTTGAAACGGCGGAAATAGTAGACGTTGTGCAGGACTTTGTGACATTGCGAAAACGCGGGGTAAACTATTTAGGCTTGTGTCCTTTCCATAATGAAAAAACTCCTTCGTTTACTGTAAGTCCGGCCAAAGGAATTTATAAATGCTTTGGTTGTGGGAAAGGCGGGAATGCGGTAAACTTTATCATGGAGCATGAAAATCTTTCCTTTTATGAGGCTATCAAATACCTGGCAGCAAAGTATCATATTGAACTT
This sequence comes from Bacteroidales bacterium, assembly GCA_016926235.1. Next base: position 12,187 of record JAFGOZ010000193.1, read on the forward strand.
ATAGAAACACAGCTCTCCGAAGAAGATCAAAAGCAGAAAGACGAACGGGAGAGCCTGTTAACAGTAACAGAATTTGCCAATAAATACTTCCAACGCATACTTCACAATGACGATGAAGGGAAAGCAATTGGTTTAAGCTATTTTAAAGAAAGAGGATTTACCGAAACCATCATTAAAAAATTTGAACTGGGATACAGTCCTGAGAAGCGTGATGCCTTCACTGCTGAAGCCCTGAAAAGCAGCTATCGTCTTGACTATTTGGTAAATGCAGGACTTACCATACAAAAAGAAGACTACAAATTTGACCGTTTTCACGGACGGGTAATGTTTCCCATACATGCGCTTTCGGGGAAGGTTATTGGTTTTGGAGGCCGTATTCTAAAAACGGATGCAAAAACAGCCAAATATCTGAACTCTCCGGAATCAGAAATTTACCATAAAAGCAAAGTGCTATATGGTATGTATTTCGCTAAAAAGACCATCGTTCAGAATGACAAATGCTACCTGGTTGAAGGTTATACTGATGTACTATCACTGGTTCAGGCAGGAATTGAAAATGTACTTGCCTCTTCAGGAACAGCACTTACCGAAGATCAGATAAGACTTATCAAGCGTTTTACCAACAATATTACCATTATTTATGATGGCGATGCAGCCGGAATAAAAGCCTCCCTTCGCGGAATAGACCTGGTTCTTGAAGCAGGGATGAATGTCCGTATAATTCTGCTTCCCGATGGAGAGGATCCTGACTCTTTTTCAAAAAGTATGGGTGCCAGCGAACTTGAAAACTATCTTCATGAAAATGAACAGGATTTTATAACTTTTAAATCAAACTTACTCCTTAAGGGAACCGAAAAAGACCCTGTTAAAAAAGCAGAGGTGATACAGGACATTGTACGAAGTATCTCTGTAATCCCCGACAGTATTACCCGAACTCTATATGCACGCGAATGCAGCTCACTCCTGAAAGTTGATGAAAAAATACTATTTACGGAAGTAAGTCAAAACAGACGTAAGAAAGCCGAGGATAAAGTAAAAAAAGAGCATTACCATGAAGAGGTAAAACCAAAAAAGACAATTTCAAAGCAAAGTTTTACCTCTGCCCTGGATACGGAAGCCCAGGAAAGAGAAATAATCCGCATACTTCTTCACTATGGTAATAACGAACTCTTCAAATTAATGAATGAAGAGACGGAAGAAGAAGAAACAGTAAACGTATCTACCTTTATTGTAAATGAGATATTGAATGATGAACTTGAACTAACGAACCCTTTGTATAAACAAATTTTTGAAGAAGTAGCCGATTTTCTTCATCAGGGACAATCACCTCCGGAAAAGTATTTTACACATCATCCCGATCCTAATATATCTAAACTGAGTGCTGATCTGCTTAGCACTTCATATAACCTGAGCAAAATATGGAAAAAACACGATAACTACGTAGAAACAGAGGAAATGATATTGAAAATCCTCGTTCCTGAAATTGTCATTGCATTTAAAAATAAGAAAATAATGCAGACCCTGCTTGAATTGCAGGAACAAATGAAAACCGCCCAGAAAGAAGAGAACCTGGAACTTATTGAAGATATCCAGCAACGTTTTATTATGCTGAATGACTTAAAGCAGTCGTTTGCCAAGAATCTGGGAGAGAGGATTATACTCTAGAAATAAGCCATTTAGTTTTTTAAATCACTACGAAATATCCTATTCTGGTACAATATAGATATGGGATAAATGGAGTGATGGAAGAATGGATTAATGCAAAATCCAGATAATGGACTATAGAATGTAATTCCATTTCATTGATAAAAAACATCTTTTCATTGAATACTTTTGATTACAGTTCAATATCTATCGATTTTTGTTTCATGTTTTATTTTAATAATTTAATGACATGAAAAGATCGGTTTATTTAACAATGCATGCCCTGGTGTGGATAGTTGCCATAGGCATTACTGTTTTACTTGGTTATGATGGTTATAGTGGATTTTATATATTCAAATCAGTTTATCAGGGATTAAATGCCCTATTAGCTGCTGCCTGGATGTTAGCAATCTTCTATTTGTTTTATTCAATTGTCTTTCCAAAATATTTTAACGCAAAAAAACTAGCTTATTTCTTACTTTCAAGCCTTATTATAGTTGGGGTATTACCCCTGTTATTTTGGTTAACATTTGGATTATTAAGATTCTTTTTTAATCGTGGAAATGCATTCGACTATTTCGATATAGAATCATATCTTGGAGGTATTGTCGCAATAGTTTTTATTGGTGTTTTGGGAAGTGCTTACAGGATGATCATTGACTGGTTTACGATTACTAAAGAAAAAAGTGAATTAGAAAATCAAAATTTGCAAAGCCAATTGCAGTTGCTGAAATACAAAATTAATCCTCATTTTCTTTTTAATACCCTAAACAATATTGACGCTCTTATTAAAGAAGATACAGATAAAGCTTCCCTTTCACTTAACAAACTGTCAGACATGATGCGATATATGATTTACGATGCAGAAAGGAACACGGTCTCATTATCAGATGAAATCAAATACATTGAAAACTATATCCATTTACAAAAAATCCGCAATAGCTATCCTGAAAACATACATTTTGAAATAAAAGGAAATCATGAAAATACCCAGATTGCCCCCATGCTGTTTTTACCCTTTATCGAAAATGCCTTCAAACATTCTGCATTAAATAATAAAAACAACCAGGTTGACATAAAACTTATCATTGAACCTGAAAATATTCAATTTACATGTACAAATACGTTATTTGAAAAATCCTTTGAAAAAGATGCAACACGTGGTGTAGGATTGGATATTATTAGAAAACGTTTGGATCTGATTTATCCTAATACTTATAAACTGGAAATTGATCAGACAAAAGAGAAATACATTGTACAATTGACCATAGAAATGTGAATAAATGATGTACTGAATAATGGATGAATGAATTCAATCACAATTATCCATTATTCCATTTATCCAATAATCCAAAACAAGAAAATAATTGAAGTATTTAATATCTTTACCACAATCGACTTGATGACTGATGCAAATATGATAACCTGTATAGCCATAGAGGACGAGCCCCTGGCGATGAAAAAGCTGGTTGGTTTTATTGAAAAAATTGAATATCTGAAATTATCTCATTCCTTCAGTAACTGCATTGATGCTATTGGTTTTCTAAAAGAAAATCCGGTTGACCTGATATTTCTTGACATACAAATGGAGGATCTTACTGGCATACAATTCCTTCAAGCAATTACACAAAAACCTTATGTAATAATAATTACTGCGTACGACAAATACGCTTTAAAAGGCTACGAATTGGAAGTAAATGATTACCTCCTGAAACCTTATACTTTCGAGCGGTTTCTGTCAGCCGCAGAACGTATTTATAATAAGAAAATAAATAGCAACATCGACAATCGAAATTATATCTTCGTAAAAACCGAGTACCGTCTTGAAAAAATTAACCTGGCAGAAATCCTCTATATAGAAGGGAAAGGGGAATACCTACAGATAGTAACTCCAGGGAAGAAGATTATGACGCTGCAAAATTTCAAGTCCATTGAAGAAACACTTCAAAATTCAAATTTTGTAAGAGTACATAAATCCTTTATAGTCGCATTCGATAAGATTGAGAGTATTGAACGCAACCGCATCAAGATAAAAGATGTACTTATTCCAGTGAGTGATACGTATAAGGAAGAGTTCTATTCGCGAATTAAAGGATAATTCTAAAAATCATACCCCGACGGTGTGGTTAGTAACACAAACACGAATCAAATTCCTGATTAACAATTCTTCATTCAACTATCCCGTCGGAGTTTACACTAAAACAGGATCGTTTCCGTTATCCCCAGCTCTGAAGCTACAAAACGGGCCATTACCTGGTTCAGCATCCAGGGTTGATGTGCATCGGAATTAATTATCCATTTAAAATTATTCAGGTAGGGGGCATGAAAGTTACGCCAATCCGTGCGCCATACATAGCGGTTATTTATTTCTACATAACACTTAGGTGGCACTTTACTCAAGTTCGTGCCCATAAATGCAGGATGAGAGATAATAACTGGTTTTCCTGTCTCTAAAAGTTTTTCTGCTCCTTTGTATTCGCTTCTTTTATCACGACAATGGTAAAGAAAATAATCAAAAGGATACTTTATTGCTTCTTTGGCCCAGTCACTTCCATCAACTTCTGTTCCCAAATAAAAACCAAATGATCGTACTGCAGATCTATAAAGTTCAAAAGAATTACCATGCAATGATTCAAAATGGTCACTTATTCCGATTATTTTTGCATGTTTTACATGAGATATTAATTCCAGAGTTTGTTCAGGTACAACCATACTATCGTAATTGGAAAATATTGTGTGTATATGTAAATCCTGGGGTATTTTTTCTATCCTCTGCATATTTTCATTTCTTTCATCATAGTTACTCACAAAATTATAAATATTCCCTAACTTAATTCTAGCTAAACCAAGTTCATAAATAGAAATAAAAAGGTTTACAAAACAAACATTATACATTTTCACAATAAAAAATTTGAAAAATTCTACGAAAAATAGTATTTTTATTAACAGACCGATGAACTATAAAAGCTATGAAGTACGACCTGGTAAATTATCTGCAAAAGCGATTTGAGCAACATGAATCTCAATCGAAAATGACAGAGTTTGATTACGGTCCGGTAATCACACTTTCCAGAGAGTATGGCTGCCCGGCTAAACGCATTGCGGAAAAGCTTAGTGAAAAGCTAACCCAGGTAAACAAAACTAAAGGAAATAAGCAACAATGGAAATGGATTGGTAAGGAAATTCTTGCTGAGGCAGCCAAAGAGCTTAGTGTAGACCCTTCAAAGATCAAATATTTATTTAACTATGAACAGCGAGGTTTTTTGGATGACATCTTCGCCTCATATTCCAGTAAATATTATAAAAGTAGCCGTAAAGTTAAAAACACCGTTCGTGATGTAATACGATCCATTGGCAAGGAAGGTAATTGTATAATTGTTGGTCGTGGAGGTGTTGCTATTACGCACGATATAATAAAATCATTACATGTTAATCTTGAGGCACCTCTTGAATGGAGGGCTATAAGAGTAAGTGAAAGATATAATATTTCCATTCCAAAAGCCAGGGATTATGCCCTCGATATTGATAAAAAAAGAAAAGCTTTCCGTGAACAATTTGAAGGAAAAAATACAGATTATACTACATTCGACCTGACGTTAAACTGTATGACTCTCACTATGGATGAAATTGTAGATATTATAGTTCATACTGCTGAAATTCGCAAGCTTATCTAAATCTATCCTGCATTTTTTGTTAATAATTAAAGCCCCCTCCTTTTCCTAAAAAGTAATATTTTTATTTTTTAAAAAATATAACTATGGGATATGAAATCGTATGGCAAGCCACACAAAAAGAACCAGTTATTATTATTTCTTCAGTTACACTGGGATTTTTATTATATCTGATATTAACTTCATCCGCCAGACTTGAAAAAGTATTTGCCAAAGAAGGGAACAATACTTACTGGGTAATTTTTCAGCGTATAACGGGTGTTTTATTTTTTGGAATCATACCACTTTTATTCTCAACAATTATCTTTAAAAAAGACATTTCTCTATTTGGGGTAAGTTCAATCAACCTTACTGAATCACTATTGTGGATAGCAGGTCTGGCTTGTGTCATTATTCCCATGTCCTTTTTTGCAACAAAAAAGCCCGATAATCTTGATATGTATCCGCAAATACGGAAGCAGGAATGGTCTAAAGGACTCCTTCTTTTAAGTGCATTTACCTGGATTATTTACCTTGTGGCCTATGAATATATGTTCCGGGGTTTTTTGTTTCTGGGACTGATACCTCATTTTGGTGTGTGGACAGCATTTGCCCTGAACCTGGCCTTTTACAGCCTTACTCATATTCCCAAAGGAATGAAAGAGACCATTGGTGCCATTCCTTTTGGTGCTATCATTTGCCTGCTTACCTTAAAAACAGGGACTATCTGGATAGCATTGGGTGCTCATATGTGCCTGGCCCTTTCCAATGAATGGTTTTCATTACATCATCATCCACATATAAAACTAACCGGGAAAAAATGAATGTATTTGTAACTGGAGCTACTGGTTTTATTGGTATACACCTCGTTAAATACCTTGCTGCATCGGGATACATTGTCCACGCATTATACAGAAATACGAATAAGTCAGGCCCACTGGCCAATATTGAAAATATTAAACTATTCAAAGGGGATATAACCGAACCCCAATCACTGGAAAAAGCTATGCAGGGATGTGAACAAGTATACCACGTAGCTGCTTTTGCAGATGTCTGGGCAAAAGACCCTTCCATAATATACAAGCTGAACGTTGAAGCAACAGAAAAAATTTTTGAAATCGCACTAAAAAAAGGCATAAAAAAGGTCGTATTTACCTCAACGGCTGGCATATATGGCCCATCATTAAACGGTGAAATAACTGAAACAACTACCCGGTCACTTGATTTTTTTGTAGAATACGAGCGCACAAAATTCATTGCTGAAGAAAAAGCCAGAGAATATGTGAAAAAAGGACTTGATATCGTCATTATAAATCCTACCCGCGTGTATGGGCCGGGTTTGCTTAGCAAAAGCAATAGCGTAACACTGATGATCAAAAAATTTAATGAAGGAAAATGGCGGATAATACCCGGTAATGGGAAAAGTATAGGCAATTATGTATTTGTTCAGGATGTTGTACAAGGACATCTTCTTGCAATGGAAAAAGGGAAAACAGGAGAAAATTATATTCTTGGCGGCACAAACGCATCGTATATTGAATTTTTTCAAACATTACGAGAATTAACCGGCCGAAAACACAGACTGTATAAGTTACCCCTTTTCATAATGCTATTCTCAGCACAGCTCATGATGATTATTACTAAGCTAACCGGAAAACCTCCGTTAATTACTCCCCCATTGATACGGAAATTTAACTACCAATGGGATGTGTCCAGTAAAAAAGCTGAAACAGAACTTGGCTACAAAATTACAACCCTAAGTGAAGGTATGCAAAAAGTACTGGATTGGGTAAATAATGAAAAAACGCACTAAACATGGCAAATGAAACATACACACTGGTAACCGGTAGCAGCATGGGCATAGGTAAAGCCCTTGCTAATGAATGCGCTGCAAGAGGAATGAATCTTTTACTTGTAGCACTACCCAATCAAAATCTGGGGGTTACTACTGCTGAACTAGCCAAGAACTATAATATTAAAACTGATTTTCTTGAAATTGATCTTACTCAACCTGATAGTCCTCAAAAAATTTACAACTGGTGCAAAAAAAATAATCGAACAGTAAACATTCTAATTAATAATGCCGGAGCCGGGGGAACTACAAGATTTGATGAATCCACACCTGAATATTCTGATCTAAGAATTCAGCTTAATATCCGTGCCCTTGTGCTTTTATGCCGCTTGTTTATCCCAGAAATGAAAAATCTGACTAAAGCACATATCCTGAATGTGGGAAGCATGAGTGCATTTTATCCTATAGCATTTAAAAGTGTCTACTGTGCATCAAAAGCATTTGTTTTACGATTTACACTTGCTGTAAATGAGGAATTGCGGGGCTCATCTGTAAAAATGAGTGTTGTTAATCCAAATGGTGTGCAATCGAATGAGGGTACCGGTTCACGCATTAAAGCCCATGGATTAAAGGGTAAGCTGACAATGGTGCCTATAGATAAACTGGCTCAGATTACTATAAAACGTATGATGAAAGGGAAAGTGGTTATACTTCCCGGTAAAATTGATCGCTTCCTTGTTTTCCTGGGAAACATTGTCCCAACAGGTTTAAAAGTGAAAATGCTTGCAAAGGAATTTCGTAAAGAAATTGAATCTGATACAATATTAAACTAACTATGCAAAAACGATTTTTACTCTCACTATTATTCTTAGGGTCAATAAATTATTATCTGGTTGCGCAAAGCAATGTGTTTATTCAATATGGTGATGCATCCTTCTATGCGGACAAATTTGAAGGACGAACTACTGCCAGTGGTGAAAAATATACGCATACAAAGCTTACTGCAGCTCACCTGACTTTACCTTTCGGTACAATGGTGAAAGTTACCAATGTAACCAACAATAAATCAGTGATTGTACGAATTAACGACCGTGGTCCATTTGTAGAAGGGCGTATAATAGATTTGTCCAAGTCGGCAGCCATGGAGCTCGATTACATAACGTTGGGTGTAGTCAGGGTAAAAGTGGAAGTGGTTAATGAAAATGATCCGGGAACAGATGACAACCCCAAACCTCCCCAAAAACCAAATAAAGAATTTTACGATTTTCAGGCAAGCAGAACGAAACCGGCGGGATATGGAGTTCAAATTGGCAGTTATGCTGAGTTTGCCAACCTTATGCGAATATCCGAAACACTCAAAACAACTTATAAAAACGAGGTTACAGTTCAGGTAACCGAAGTGAATAAAACAAAGGTTTACCGGGTAATAGCAGGTTCTTTCAGTTCACGGGCGCAGGCAGAAAACCTGCAAAAGAAATTGAAAAAAGACTATCCTGATTGCTTTGTTGTTGGATTTGACGGATTATAAATACGAAAGAAGTTATGTAAAGACTTGTATCTTTATCCATATTTGTGCAATTTTATACTTGAAAAAAACTGCCATGAACAAAATAGCAATAGGTGTAGACATTGGAGGAACCAATACCAAAATAGGACTGGTTGACAGGAATGGTGAACTTAAAAATAGTACTTCCATCCTCACCCAGGAAGGAAACACTACATTTGATGATTTTTTAGCTTCGTTGAAAGTTACATTGGATCAAATGATCTCTTCCATGCCAATGGATGTTGAAATTATAGGAATGGGTATCGGGGCTCCCAATGCCAACTATTACAAGGGGACCATTGAAAACGCCGCAAACCTCAAATGGAAAGGAATTATTAAGGTATTAAAAGCTCTTAATAAGTATTATACATTCCCTACTGTACTTACCAATGATGCTAATGCGGCAGCTATTGGAGAAATGGTGTTTGGAGGGGCAAAAGAAATGAATGATTTTCTCCTGGTAACACTGGGTACCGGTCTAGGAAGTGGTTTTGTAGCAAATGGAAAACTCATTTATGGTCATGATGGCTTTGCAGGTGAACTGGGCCATATAAATGTTATCCCTGATGGAAGATTATGTGGTTGCGGCCGCAAAGGCTGCCTGGAAACATATGCTTCTGCAACAGGTGTTCATCGAACGGTTACCGAACTACTTAAAAACACCAAAGAAAAAAGCCTTTTGCAGGGAATTAAAGAAGATGATATTACTTCAAAAATGGTTTATGAAGCTGCTGTAAAAGGAGATAAAATTGCCCTCAAAGCTTTTGATTATACAGCCCAAATGCTTGGCAAAGGTCTGGCAGATGCTGTTGCCATTACCAGTCCCGAAGCCATTTTTCTGTTTGGAGGGTTGGTAAAAGCAGGAAAGTATATCCTCGCTCCAACAAAAAAGTACTTTGAAAAATCGGTAATGAATAATTTCCAGAATAAAGTTAAAATTTTACCCTCAGAACTATTGGATAAAAATGTTGCCGTTTTGGGCGCTGCAGCCTTGGCCTGGAAAGAATTTGGAGGATAAGATTATTTGTTTTAAATCTTCAGCAGATTTATGTAACTTCACTCTATTAATCTTAGTATAATAAGGTTAGACTGCAGGAATATAAACCAAAACCAATAATCATGAAGACTATTACAAACCTTGTAAAAAAGTATTTTGTATTATTCATTTTTACTGCATTGCTTATATCCAGTGCCTGTAAAAAAGACGAGGACAAGGAGACTCCTCCGGATCTTCCACCTCAGGCATCTTTTGTATTTGATATGAGTAAATTCCCATCACAAAAGAAAGCTGCTGATATTTTCGAACTTACAAAAATAAACTTTACATATGCATATATACAGGTTGCATGGTGGCACACATTTCTTAATGTTGGCATGCTGGTACCAGCAGCCTCATTTGTAGAAGCATTTAAGCATGAACCGGTAAAAGAATCCCCCGGACATTGGGTATGGTCATATACTTTTATAATAAACAGCATAACTTACACAGCATCATTGCACGGTGTTATTGTAGGATCTAAGGTCGAGTGGGCTATGTATATTTCAGGTGGCGGCGGTATGGTTGATTTCCTCTGGTACACAGGTGAAAGTAATCTGGATGGCACTGCAGGTATGTGGATTTTAAACCGCTCAGTTGATAATCCTGTTGAAATGTTACAAATTGACTGGAGTTGGAATGCCTCTGTTGAGACTGGTGAAATTCAATTCACCAATATTGTAGATGGTGATGATGACTATGGCAGCTATATCCATTATGGACTTACTGAAAATGCAGATTATAATGCATTCTATATCATCAACCTTGAAAGCACACAAAAATATACCGAAATAGAATGGAATACCGAAACCTATGAAGGTCATATTATGGATACCACGGCATACCACGATGAAGAATGGCATTGTTGGGATGCCAATCTTAATGACATAAATTGTAATTAAACCCTTGCTCCCCCTTCATTATTAGCCCTGGTTTTCCAGGGCTTTTTTTATATCCAATAATTCACATTTTATAAACATTAGCGAACTCAATATTAACCTGGCCTTAACATAGATAGATAAAATTATCCGTAATTTTACATGTTATATTTTACTAAAATTAGACTATGAAAAACTCCACTCCCCGTCAGGTAGCAATTTTTGCTGCTTTACTATCAACTGCTATTAATGGTATTGCACTCATTTTACTCAAACTGCCTATATTCCAGCCTTCATGGGTATTTCAATCGGCTATAGTCATCATCATTTTTATCATTGTTTTTTTTATTGTTTTTAAAGCTCTTAATAATTTTTTAATCGAAAAAATTCATCCTATTTATAAAACCATTTCAAGCTTTACAATATCTGAAGAAGATATTCGCAAAAAAATGAAAGATAAGGATATATTAAGCCACCTTAATAAAAAAGTAGTAAAATGGATAAAAACCAAAACACGGGAAATAGCTGAGCTTAAAAAGCTTGAAAAATACCGGAGAGAATTTATGGGTAATGTTTCACATGAGTTAAAGACGCCTATATTCACAATACAGGGATATGTGCTTACCCTCTTGGACGGAGCACTTGAAGATGAAAAAATTAACCGGTCATATCTTGAAAAAGCTGAAAAAAGCATAAACCGGATGATATCTATTGTTGAAGATCTTGAATCCATCTCACAGCTTGAGTCAGGCCAATTGATTTTAAATTATGAAAATTTTAACATCGTAACCCTTATCGAAGAAATATTTGAAAACCTCGAAATAAAGGCAATTGAGAAAAAAATTGCTTTGATATTTACACCTGAACCGGAAAGAAACATTATCGTTTATGCAGACAGGAAACGTATATATGAAGTTCTTAACAACCTTTTGGTTAATTCAATAAATTACGGTAAAGAGAATGGTAATACATCGGTTTCATTTATGGACATGGGGAACAATATTCTTATTGATATTACCGATAATGGTATAGGCATTGCTGAAAAAGATATACCTCGTATTTTCGAACGTTTTTTCAGAACTGACAAAAGCCGCTCGCGCGAGGCAGGGGGAACAGGCCTGGGTTTATCAATTGTAAAACATATTATTGAAGCACATAACCAGACCATAAATGTAAGCAGTAAATTGGGAGTTGGCAGTTCATTTAGCATTACCCTGAAAAAAGGGAAAACAGGAAAAGCTGCAAGTTGATTTCAAGAATATTATTTCTCCAACTTAATTATAACGATGATTTAATTTTACTTTGCCGGGTTAAAAATCAACCAGTTTTTTCCCTGATTCCCTAAAGGTTAATGGTTGATTTTCAGCTTCTCCCTTCAAGGATTGGATTGAAAAATCTTAATATTGTATGATATACCTCACTTGTCAAAGTAGAATGAAAAATACGAGAATGAAAAATCATGCCCTTCGAAATACTAATTCATTAATATTTACTCAATTATTTATTGTTTTTTAGGATTCAACCATCTATCTTTGGGGACATTTTTTTAACCATTTAAAATTATTGTAAACGTCTGATGAATAAGAAATTTCGTGAATATAAACATTTTGATTTATCCGGGATAAACAAGGAAATGCTTAAGGTATGGAAAGAGAACAATACTATGGAAAAGAGCATTACTACCCGCGATGGGGAAAAATCATATATATTCTACGAAGGCCCGCCTTCAGCAAATGGCATTCCAGGCATTCATCACGTAATGGCGCGAGCAATTAAGGATATTTTCTGCAGATACAAGACATTAAAAGGTTTTCAGGTAAACCGCAAAGCTGGGTGGGATACACATGGCTTACCCGTTGAATTGGAAGTAGAAAAGAGCCTGGGGATAACAAAGGAAGATATTGGCACGAAAATAAGCATTGCTGAATATAATGAAAAGTGCCGTATAAATGTAATGAAGTATACGCGTGAATGGGAAGAACTCACTGAGAAAATGGGTTACTGGATCAATATGGATAATCCATATATCACTTATGACAACCGCTATATTGAAACACTTTGGTACCTGTTGAGTGAACTTTACAAAAAGGACCTGTTGTATAAAGGATATACGATTCAACCTTATTCACCCGCTGCAGGAACCGGATTAAGCACACACGAACTAAACCAGCCTGGTTGTTATCGTGATGTGAAGGACACAACTTGCGTTGCTCAATTTAAAGTGATTCGTGACGAAAAATCCGAATTCCTTTTCACAAATACCGATACTGAAGTATATTTTCTTGCCTGGACAACCACACCATGGACACTTCCTTCCAATACTGCGCTGGCAGTTGGTAAAGATATTACCTATATCCTGGTAAAAAGCTTTAATCCATATTCGGGAAAACCTGCTACTTACATATTGGCTAAAGATCTATTCTCCAAATACTTCGACCCAAAAGCAGATGGCCTGAACATAAACCAGTTTAGCGAAGGTGATAAGCTTATTCCTTATCAGATATTGGAGGAGATTAAAGGTCAGAAACTTGAATTCATTACATACGAACAACTTGTACCATGGGTTAAACCTAAACGTGAAGCATTTAAAGTGCTTCTTGGTGATTTTGTTACAACCGAAGAAGGTACTGGTATTGTGCATATTGCCCCGACTTTTGGGGCTGATGACTTCAGGGTAGCTCAAAAATATGATATGCCGGCCCTTATTGTTGATGATAAGGATGGAAATGAAGCACCCCTGGTAGATAAGCGGGGACGTTTTTATCCCATCGAAAAATTGGATGAAGCATTTACCCTCAAATACGTTAACCAGGCAGAATACAAAGATTTTGCCGGACGTTATGTAAAGAACCAGTATGATGAATCATTGGGAAAAGATGATACAACCATTGATGTTGATATTGTTGTTTGGCTGAAAAAGACAGGTAAAGCATTTCGTATTGAAAAACACCTTCATAATTACCCGCATTGCTGGCGTACCGACAAACCAGTGCTCTACTATCCTCTTGATTCCTGGTTTATCAAAACCACTGAAAAAAAAGAACGTTTAATTGAACTCAATGAGACCATTAACTGGAAACCGCCTGCCACAGGAACCGGAAGATTCGGCAAATGGCTTGAAAACCTTGTTGACTGGAATCTGTCCCGATCCCGCTATTGGGGCACCCCTTTACCCATCTGGACTTCAGAAGACAAGAAAGAACAAAAATGTATCGGATCAGTTGAAGAACTGAAAAACGAAATAGAAAAGGCTTTAAAGGCTGGATTCATGCAAAATAATCCATTAGCAAATTTTGCTCCCGGTGATTTTTCAAAAGAAAACTATGATAAATTTGATCTCCATCGACCTTTTGTTGATGATATTATACTTGTTTCTGACTCAGGTAAAAAAATGTTCCGTGAAAGCGATCTGATTGATGTGTGGTTTGACTCCGGGGCAATGCCTTTTGCACAAATGCATTATCCCTTTGAAAACAAAAAGGACTTTGAAAAATTCTTCCCAGCTGATTTCATTGCTGAGGGTGTTGACCAGACCAGGGGATGGTTTTTTACATTGCATGCTATTGCAACTATGATAATGGATTCTGTTGCGTTTAAGAATATCATTTCAAATGGCCTTGTGCTTGATAAGAATGGCAATAAAATGTCGAAGAGGCTTGGCAATGCAGTTGATTCTTTTGATACTATTGAAAAACACGGATCTGACCCTTTGCGTTGGTACATGATTACCAATGCGCAACCCTGGGATAATCTTAAGTTTGATATTAGCGGTGTAGACGAAGTAAAAAGGAAGTTTTTCGGAACCCTTTACAATACATACTCGTTCTTCGCCCTTTATGCAAATGTTGATGGTTTTAGCTATAAGGAAGAGGAAATTGCTGTAAACGAGCGTCCAGAGATTGACAGATGGATACTTTCACTGTTAAATTCGCTGATTAAGGAAGTTGAGGAAAATTATGAAAACTATGAGCCTACAAAAGCCGGAAGGGCAATACAGGATTTCGTAATAGAAAACCTGAGCAACTGGTATGTTCGGTTGAACCGTAAACGCTATTGGGGAGGGGAATATAATAAAGATAAAATTGCCGCTTATCAAACCCTTTACACTTGCCTTGAAACCATAGCAATTCTTGCTTCTCCCATCGCCCCATTCTATACGGATCGCCTTTATATTGACCTTAATACAATTACAGGACGCTATAAAGAAGAATCCGTTCACCTGCTTGAGTTCCCAAAACTTCATAAAGAACTTATTGATAAAAACCTGGAAGAAAAAATGGAAATAGCACAAAAAGCCTCCTCCATGATATTAGGCCTTCGCAGGAAAGTTAATATTAAAGTCAGACAGCCGTTAAGCAAAATAATGGTACCGATAATCAGTAAAGATTTCCATGATAAGTTTGAAGCTGTAAAACCGTTAATCCTTTCAGAGGTAAATGTTAAAGAGGTTGATTATATTGAAGATACTGCAGGGATACTGGTTAAAAAGATAAAGCCTAATTTTAAGACCCTTGGGCCTAAGTATGGTAAATTAATGAAAGGTATTTCCATTGCAATAAATCAGTTATCACAGGAACAAATCCTTCAATTTGAACAAGACAATAAATATGCTTTTAATCTTGAAGGTGAGCAGGTAATACTTGACATTGAGGATGTAGAAATATTATCGGAAGATATACCCGGTTGGTTAGTTGCCAATGAAGGGAAAATGACTATAGCTTTAGACATAAAAATAAGTGAAGAGCTTCGCCAGGAAGGGATAGCCCGGGAATTTATCAACAGGATACAAAACATAAGAAAAGATAAAGGATTTGACGTAACGGATAAAATCACCATTGATATCCAAAAGCATGACCTTATTAACGATGCACTACATGTGCATAAAGAATACATTGGTTCACAAACTTTAGCTCAAAAAATTAATCTCGTTGATAAAATAGAACAAAATAATACTTCTTTCGTAGAATTAGATGATGAAACAAAAACCTTGATAAGAGTGGAAAAGATTTCGTGAAGCAAGGTTAATTAATAAATAAATTTTCCTATATTTAACAAAATTTGATTGTTATGGCAGAAAAGACCAGATATTCGGATGCAGAGTTGCAGGAGTTCAAAGAGATCATCCTGGATAAACTCGATAAAGCAAAAAGAGACTATGAATTGCTTAAAGATGCTATTACGCATAATGAAAGTAATGATACTGAGGACACTTCTCCTACATTTAAAGTGTTAGAAGAAGGAGCTGCTACTTTATCAAAAGAAGAAGCCGGTAAACTTGCACAAAGGCAACAAAAATTCATACAACATCTTCAGGCAGCGCTGGTAAGAATTGAAAACAAAACTTACGGCATTTGCAGAGAAACAGGCAGGTTAATCTCAAAAGAAAGATTACGTGCTGTTCCTCATGCTACTTTATGTATTGACGCAAAAAAAATGCAGTCATAATTATTTAAAGGAATTTTATAAAGAGAAAGGAATGATTGAAGCCTGTGTTTCAATCATTTTTTTTTATTTTTGGAGCGTAATAATTATAAGGAAAAATATGTCGAAAACAACGAAAGCCATACTGGTCATCATCGGTGTTCTATTGATAGACCAAATTATAAAAATATGGATAAAAACCTCCTTCAACCTATTTGAAGAAAGATCAGTTATTGGTAATTGGTTTAAACTTCATTTCACTGAAAATAGTGGCATGGCTTTCGGCATGAAACTTGGCGGTAAAACAGGCAAACTATTGCTCAGTATTTTCAGGCTTATTGCTATCGTTGGAATTGCTTTTTACCTTCGTCATTTAATACGTAATAGTGTACCAACAGGACTTATAATAAGTATTTCATTAATATTGGCAGGTGCCATTGGAAATATGATAGACAGCGCCTTTTACGGCTTAATTTTCAGTCACAGCTTTGCAAATGAACCAGCCTATATATTTCCTCCGGGAGGTGGCTATGCAGGCTTTTTGCATGGGAATGTAGTGGATATGCTTTATTTTCCAATAATTTCAGGCCATTATCCTGATTGGTTCCCATTCTGGGGAGGTAATCAATTTATATTCTTCAGGCCCGTTTTTAACATTGCTGATTCGGCAATTACTATAGGAGTATCATTAATACTTGTGTTTCAACGAAAGTATTTTAAAAATTTTCAATAGATTTTAAACACGGAGCTTTTTCGATAAAATATTCAATACCTGTTCATAACTATCGGAGACAATATCTTCGATCTCTGCCATTGGCTGCAAAGGTATAAGATCTAATACCTCCTCACGGGTAATACGCTTACTGAACATTACTTTTATAGATCCGTTTATCATTTCAGTAATACCTTCTTTGATCTCATCTTCTGTTAATCCATATGATTCGGCAAATTTTTGCATCTCATAAATCTGGAACCAGAAATAAGTTGGGACCATTGCAGAAAGTAAAGAGTAAACTTCAAGTTTGCTCTCCTCAACTATTATACATTTACCCAGGTTACCCAAAAAATTAAGTAAAATGGATACTTGTCCCGAATGAAAATTCTGAGATAACGCAATCGGGTTAAAGCCCTTTTTTATAATGGTAGGAACATTTACAACAAACCGGGCAATATTAGGATGACCTCCCAGGGCATCAGACATTTCATTCAGCTGTAATTTTGGAGATACAGATACCAATATTTGCTTTGATGTCAAATTATCTCTGTATTTTTGAAATATCTCAAGTATTGCCGGTATATGAACAGTTGAAAAAATAATATCCTGTTTCATAACTTCATCAATACTCGTAGCTTGTACTTCCGGGAACTCTAATTCAAGTTTTTTACTTTTCTCCTCTTGAATTTCAGAAAAACATAAGTGCTTAATGTTATTTTTGCTATTCTTGATCGAGAGAAGCAGAATACGCGCAATCCTGCCTCCACCTATGAAACCAATTGATACTTGTTTCATATATGTATATTTTTATTATAAAGATACTATTATAAAATTGAATTGAAATGTTTTAAAACAAGAATCTATATAATATTCACTTTTTTTGTTGTTATCATTCTATTTTCTGATATTTCCCGGCAAAAAGACCCCATAAATAGTATTTCCCACCATATGAAATGAATTGATAATTCTGGTCTTTTATGTCAGAACCATTAATATGACCGTAATTTGTATATGCATCAAAATCTCCATTTATTGAAACTAATGTGGTAACACTTATATCTCCATTTCTCACAATATCGATCTGATATTCAGCTATTACATCATCATAAGTATCAACAGAATATTCATAAGAAAGAAATGCATAATAACTTCCAACCAGTGAATTTAAATCTCCTAATACCTGTCTAACCGGAGAAATTAATAAATATGTTTCCTCATAGTTCTGTACACAAAACACATTATTATAAATTTCGATCTTGTAAATGGAATCCCCTGTCATGAATGTAATAGTCATATTGGTATCAATAATACGTTCCCAATTACCATGCAATTCTTCCACCCCATTTTCTGTTGTTTGACGGGAAATAACACTATCATACCCTAAAAATTCATAGAATGTTGTGTCATAATATCCATTTTCATCTAAATCTACATCTCTTTCTGAAAAATATTTTCCATTTACAATCTCCGTTCCATTAATTACATTTGGCTTAATATTATCAATATATTCAATATCATCCTTTAAACAAGAAATGAAAGCCATTGAAATTGGTATAAGTGTATAAAATATAGGTTTCATATGTTTAAATTTTTATCCTTTATATTATAAATAAACAATTACAAATCACAAATAATGCCCTTATATACTAAGCTAAATTAAAGGTTTGGAATTAAATCGACAAATTCAATTAAATATTTTAATTTTATTCTTCTATAATTTCAAAATCAATTAATCTGCGAGCCAGATCTGCACGGATCAGTTGTACTTTTACCGGATCACCCAGTTGATACTTTTTCCTGGTACGTCTTCCAATTATACAATAATTATCCTCATCGAGTTCATAGAAGTCGTCAAGCATATCTCTGACTGCCACCATGCCTTCAACCATGTTTTCAACCAATTCTACATAAATCCCCCATTCGGTAACTCCTGATATCACCCCGTCAAATTCCTGCTCCACCTTGTCCTGCATAAACTCAACCTGCTTATATTTAATAGAGGCTCTTTCGGCTTCAGCGGCTTTACGTTCCATTTCGGATGAGTGTTTGCATTTTGCCTCAAAATTTTTAGCACTGGCGGATTCACCATCTGAGAGATACAAATCCAGCAATCGATGCACCATCATATCCGGATATCGCCGGATTGGAGACGTAAAGTGCGTATAAAACTTAAATGCCAGACCGTAATGCCCGATGTTGTCCGTTGAATATGCGGCTTTGGCCATGGATCGTATAGCAAGAGTTTCTATAATATTCTGCTCCGGTTTCCCCTGAATTTCTTTTAGTAAGTTATTGATCGATTCAGACAAAACCTGGTCATTTCCTTGTTTAATTTTGTAACCAAACTTCATTAAAAATTTTGAGAAACCCGCCATTTTCTCTTCATTTGGCCGGTCATGAATACGATAAACAAAAGTTTTCCCTTTTTTACCTTTACCAACATTGCCAATAAATTCAGCCACCCTGCGATTTGCCAGCAACATAAATTCCTCAATCAGCTGGTTCGACTCTTTGTGTTCACGTTGGAAAACGTCAATAGGCCGGCCTTTTTCATCTATCTCAAATTTTACTTCAATGCGTTCAAAGGCTACAGCACCTCCGTCAAATCTCCTTTTTCTCAATTTTTGAGCCAGGTCATGCAATTGAAGAATCTCATCCTTTAGATCCCCTTTCCCTGTTTCAATAACATCTTGTGCCTGCTCATAAGCAAACCGACGATCAGAATGAATAATGGTTCTGCCAAACCACTCATTCACAATATCTGCATGGTCATCAAGCTCAAATACTGCTGAAAAACAAAGCTTGTCTTCATTGGGTCTCAAAGAACAAATATAATTTGATATTCTTTCGGGCAACATAGGCACTACGCGGTCAACCAGGTATACAGAAGTTGCCCGTTTAAACGCTTCTTCATCGAGCATAGAACCTGACTTAACATAATGGGTAACATCTGCAATATGCACACCAACCTCCCAATGTCCATTTTCCAGTTTTTGGATGGACAGGGCATCATCAAAATCCTTAGCATCAGCCGGGTCAATGGTAAATGTTGGTATTCCTCTAAAATCTCTTCGTTTTTTAATTTCTTCATTTGTAATAACATCAGATAATTTTTCAGAAGCTTCATTGACTTTCTCTTCAAAACGATAAGGAAGTTCAAATTCAGCAAGTATGGCATGCATTTCCACATCATTTTCGCCTGGGTTTCCAAGCACTTCAACTATTTCACCAAACGGATTTTTTGCTTTTTCAGGCCATTCAACTATCCTTGCTATGGCTTTTTGCCCATCCTTGGCTCCTTTAAGTTTTTCGAGCGGAATAAACAAGTCATAGGGCATAAACCGGTCATCCGGTTCTAAAAAAGCAAACTTTGGAGATATCTGAATGATGCCCACAAAGGTTTCACGTGCCCTGGCCAATATTTCAACTACCTCACCTTCTACATGTTTCCCCCTTTTTTGTGCATACAGGTATACTTTCACCGTATCACCATGTAACGCATGGTTGAGGTTATTCTGCGCTACAAAAACATCGTCCTTAATATCATCGGATATAATAAAACCATAGCCGCCTTTTGCCAATTCTACTTTCCCAACTATATATCCTGCTTTGGATTTCAATTTGTATTTTCCGGTATAAACTTCTTCCAAAATACCCAATCCGCGAAGATCATGTAAAACAGTAGTAATGAGTTTTCGGGTTTCGTTATCTTTTACTTCCAGAATTTTAGATATTTGTTTATAATTATATGTTTTTGAAGGATCATTTGTAAAGATCCCCATCAGCTGATCAGTCAGAACCTTTTTGTTGAAGCGTTCCGTACGACTAGCCCTTCCTTTCTTATTCTTCTTTTTTGCCATATTTCTAAATTAACAACTATTTGAAATGATCACTTATTGCATAATCCTGTTACAATGAGGCTTTGGTATTTAACCTGGAGAATGGGTTACAGGAATAATGGAACCTAATTATTTTAATTCCATTCATCCATCAATCCATTATTCCATTTTAATCATCTAATCATAATGTCCGATATTAAATTACCAATCTCATCAAAATATCCCTGCAATAAAATATGGGTGTAATGTATGAAATTATTTTATACAGGAGGTAAAATACATGTTAACATGTTATAAATATTATAAATAATTTTGTTGCCTTACAAAATAGTATATCCTCTGCAAGAAATCATGTATATATATACTTAAATTTACTTACACACTTTATCAGCTATACTGAATTTCTCCGCAGGAGATAAATTATTGTAGTAAAAAACACATATAAATTATTCCTCACAGAGGATAAACATCCATTATAGATTTTTGAGATGCGAATAAATAAACTGATAAGAATCAGTATATATTATTAAATTTGCACTTTCAACGAAGCTGATTAACAATGGAAATGAAACTTACTGTTTATAATACCCTTACAAGGAAAAAAGAATTATTTGAACCCATTAATCCTCCTTTTGTTGGATTATATGTATGCGGTCCCACTGTTTATAGCGATTCGCATTTAGGACATGCACGATCTGCCATTACCTGGGATTTGCTTTATAGATATCTTATTCATATGGGTTATAGGGTAAGGTATGTGAGAAACATAACTGATGTAGGGCACCTAGAAAATGAAGCCGAAGAAAGCGGGGAAGACAAAATATCCAAAAAAGCGCGTTTGGAAAAGCTGGAACCCATGGAGGTTGTACAATATTATACGAACCGTTTTCATGATAAAATGCATCAGCTTAACACCCTCGATCCCAATATAGAACCTCACGCTTCAGGTCATATTATTGAACAGCAAATATTGATAGAAAAAATAATAGAAAGTGGTTTTGCCTACGAGATTGATGGTTCTGTTTACTTCGACGTTGAAAAATACAATAACAAACACCATTACGGAAAACTATCCGGACGAAAAATAGAAGATTTATTAAGCAATACACGCGAACTTGACGGTCAGTCAGAAAAACGCAACCAGCTTGATTTTGCACTTTGGAAAAAAGCAAATCCTGAACATATTATGCAATGGCCCTCAAAATGGAGTGATGGTTTTCCGGGATGGCACCTGGAGTGCACTGCTATGGGAAATAAATATCTTGGAACTACTTTTGACATACATGGTGGTGGTATGGACCTTCTTTTCCCTCATCATGAATGCGAAATTGCCCAATCTGTAGCCGGGAATGGAGTGGACCACGTGAAATACTGGATGCACAATAACATGATTACCATTGAAGGCCAGAAAATGGCACGGTCATTAAATAATTTCATTACCCTGGATCAAATGTTCGCAGGCGATCATCCCAAGCTGGAAAAAGCCTATAGCCCCATGACTATCCGTTTCTTTATGTTACAGGCACATTACAGGAGTACACTTGATTTTTCAAATGAAGCATTGCAGGCCTCTGAAAAGGGTCTGAAAAAATTATTTGAAGGGATGGAGGCCATGGAAAAAATTCAAGCATCACCCACATCATCCATAAATATAGAAGAATGGAAAGGCAAGCTTTATGATGCGATGAACGATGACCTGAATAGTCCTGTTCTAATTGCCCACTTATTCGACGGAATAAAGATGATAAACCTGCTGCTTGAAGGAAGAGAAACAATAAATGAGCAAAACCTTAAGTCCTTAAAAATACTATTCGGCATTTTTGTTCATGAAATTCTGGGTCTGGAAGCCGAAGAGAAGGGGAATAATGACGAGTTGACATCCAAACTCATTGAAACCATGATAAAAATCCGTCAGGACGCCAAACATAGAAAAGATTTTGCCACTGCTGACAGTATTCGCAATGAGTTGAATGCAATGGGAATTGAACTAAGGGATACGAAGGACGGGGCTGAATGGAAATTAAAATGATATAAAAACGCCAATTTTAAATAGATGAAATACAGGCGTAAAACAATATCCGTTCATATTGGGAAAGTACCTATGGGCAGCGAATTCCCCATTCGTCTGCAATCCATGACCAATACCGATACCCTGAATACGAAAGCAAGCGTTGAACAGGCCATGCGTATCTTTGATGCAGGAGCCGATTATGTGCGTTTGACTACGCAAGGGATAAAAGAAGCCCGGAATCTTGAAAATATAAAAAACCAGCTTATAAAGAAAGGATATACCAATCCCCTCGTTGCTGATGTGCATTTTAATCCCAAAGTTGCCGAATTGGCTGCCACAATAGTTGAAAAGGTCAGGATTAATCCTGGTAACTATACTGACAAGAAAAAATTTGAAACCATTGACCTTACCGACAAGGAGTACCAGGCAGAGATTGACAGGATTCAAGAGCGCTTCCTGCCCTTACTGGAAATCTGCAAAAAGAATTCAACAGCTATACGTATTGGTGTAAATCACGGTTCTCTAAGCGACAGGATAATAAACAAATATGGCGACACTCCTGAAGGTATGGCCGAAGCTGCCATGGAATTTTTAAGAATATGCCGCAAAGCCGATTTTAACAAGGTAGTACTATCCATGAAAGCCAGCAATCCTAAGATTATGGTATATTCCAACCGTTTGCTGGTGCAAAAAATGGATTCAGATGGGATGTCTTTCCCTGTTCATCTGGGAGTTACCGAGGCTGGTGAAGGTGAAGACGGCAGAATAAAATCAGCTGTCGGTATAGGAACATTACTTGCCGAAGGAATAGGAGATACAATAAGGGTATCCCTGACGGAAGACCCGGAGTTGGAAATACCTGTTGCCAGAACTTTGATAAATACCATTTATTACGACCATGTCCCGGAAGGGAAATCCTGTAAAAAAACGAACTTTAAAAAAAGAATTTCGGTTAGTATAAGAAATATTGGAGGTGACAATTCACCCGTAGTCATTGTAAATTCTGACTCCGTTACAAATTCAGCAAATGAAAAAGCGGATTATTTCTATTCAGATGACGCTGAAATAATAAAGCCAAATAAGCCTTTCATTGTACCTTCTCTGATCTGGAAACAGCTATCAAATAAAGACAACCTGATCTTTCCAATATTTACAATATCCGAATATTTTGGTTCTAAAGATATTTCATCAGAACTTAATTTTGTTCGTATAACCCGAGAGGATATTCCTGTATTGGAAAAACTCAAAAGAGACACTAAAGTTGTACTGGTAATTGAAGGATTAAATGATGAAGGCTTTGGATCATTGATTTCAGGCATTAATGAGATAGCGTTGAATCAACCAATTATTTTTAAAGGATCATATAAAGACAGAAATCAGGAGGATATAGTAATTAAAAGCTCTGCACAACTCGGAGCACCTTTTATAGATGGAGTTGGGAACGGCATTTGGCTGAAAGGAGAAAACCTGGACACACTTAGTACCAGTTTTGGTATTTTACAGGCGTGTGGAGCCCGCATAACCAAAACAGAATTCATCTCCTGTCCCACTTGTGGCAGAACCAGTTTCAACATTACAAAAGCACTGAAAGAAATTAAAGAAAAAACAGCCCATTTCAAAGGTCTGAAAATAGCTGTTATGGGTTGTATTGTCAATGGTCCGGGCGAAATGGCAGATGCTGATTATGGTTTTATCGGGGCTGGTAAAGGAAAAGTGACACTCTATAAAGGGAAACAGCCTGTTAAGAAAAATATTGATGAGGCGGATGCCATTGAGGAATTGTTACGTTTAATTAAAGAAAAATGATATTTAACGCAAAGCCCACTGAGACTTTCGCAATGTTCACCAAGTAATTCTTTACGTCCTTTGTGTTTTCATTTTTGCTCCCTTTGCGATAAATATTTACCAAACCACTCAATAAGATCAATATCTTCACTTACATGCAAAGTTTTTAAACTCAATCTAACAGCTGCTTCAATATTGTACAATATATCATCAACAAATAATGTTTCTTCCGGTTTAATACCCTCTTTATCCAGTACAAACTGAAAAGCTTTTGCATTTGGTTTCCTATATCCTATATCACTGGAATAGTAACATTTTTCAAACAAAGCTTCCAACCCTTCTACCCCATGATCCTTTTTAACTCTTTCATTAAAATAATGAATATGAATAGGATTCGTATTACTTAACAGAAAAATCCTATACGTCTCATTCAACTTAAGTAACAGATTAACTCGCTCTTTTGGAATATCCAGCAGCATACCACTCCAGGCAAAGTCTATCTGATCATCAGTAATTGGAATTTTTGATATTTCCCTGATTCTTCTCCTGAAATCATCTGTTGTTATCTTGCCTGTTTCAAAATCCAGAATAAAATCTGCATGATATGTTAAGGAATAAAATTCCTCCACATTATCCATACCTGTATCTTTGAATCTGTCAATCGTTGCTTGCGGATTTAAATTAAGTATTACTCCCCCCAGATCGAAAATTATATTTTTAAAATCAGGCATGGCACATTCCATAATTTAAATTTGTTATTTTTAACAAAAGAAATAAATATCCGCTAATTAATGCGCATAAATAACAAACAATATCAAACCATCTGGGTTCATCCTGAAAATGATAAGATCGTACAGATTATTGATCAGCGATTATTACCCTTCGAATTTAAAATTGCTGATCTAACTACGATTGAGGAAGTATATGCAGCCATAAAAGAAATGTATGTACGCGGAGCACCACTTATAGGTGCAGCTGCAGCGCTGGGAATGTACCTGAAAGTATTAAAAATTGCCCCCCTTACAGATTTCCATGATCAACTGGAAAAGGCAGGAAACTATTTGAAATCATCAAGACCCACTGCGGTAAACCTTGCTTATGGTGTGGATTATATAATTGAGAGACTTTCAAAAATTGATGATCCGAAGGAAAGAATAACAAAGGCACATGAAGCAGCCATCGAAGTCGTAGAAAAAGAACGCGAGTATTGCCGGAAGATCGGAGAATACGGAGTTAAAATTATTGAGGAAATCAGCCGGAAGAAAAACGGAGAAACTGTAAATATTCTCACGCATTGCAATGCAGGCTGGCTGGCATGTATCGATTATGGTACTGCTACTGCTCCCATCTATTTTGCCCATGATAATGGAATAAAAGTACATGTTTGGGTAGATGAAACACGTCCAAGAAACCAGGGTGCCCGGTTAACCGCATTTGAACTTGGACAGCACGGTGTTCCTCATACAGTAATTGTGGACAATGCCGGTGGCCACCTTATGCAACATGGCATGGTAGATATGGTCATTGTGGGCAGTGACCGTACCACAGCAAATGGTGATGTTGCCAATAAAATAGGTACTTACCTGAAAGCCCTCGCTGCGCACGATAACATTATTCCTTTTTATGTGGCATTACCTTCAAGTACCATTGACTGGGATCTTACAGATGGCATCAACCAGATACCCATTGAAGAGCGTGAACCGGATGAGGTTTCTAACATAGAAGGCCTTTTATGCAATTCCGTCGAAAAAGTTTATCTTCTGCCAAAAGATACGAAAGTATCCAACTACGGATTTGATGTAACACCTGCCCGACTGGTCACAGGACTAATAACAGAAAAAGGTATCTGTAAAGCAGAAACCGGAAGTATAAGAGCTTTATTTAATAAATAACAACAAATGTTCCGACGGGGTGATTTATATCTGACAGAAATTATTAATCCATAAAATAATACTTTTAAACTAAAGATTACCCCGTCGGGGTGTAATAAATAAGATGAAGATCGACGAAGGCTATATTAAATTTAATTGCGTCTGGACAAAATCGGATTTTAATTTTCCTGATAACTTATTCCAAGATCTTTCATCCTGGCGCAAAAAGCTATATACAATAAAGCTTATCGGAGCATATGATGATGGCATTGGTTTTGGAAACATTAGCGCAAGATTGATGAACGAGCAATTTATCATTACCGGCAGTGCAACCGGAAACAAGCCGGATCTTATGAAAAATGATTATGCCCTGGTAACGCAATATCAACTTGATAAAAACCAGGTGGAATCATCAGGGCATACAAAAGCTTCCTCCGAAGCCATGAGCCATGCAGCTATTTATGAATGTTCGCCAGACATTCAGGCAGTCATCCATATTCATCATCTTGCACTTTGGGAAGAGCTAATGCATACTATTCCAACAACAAATGAGAATGTCCCTTTTGGAACGCCAGAAATGGCCTGGGAAATAATGCGATTATACAAAGCCTCGAATTTGCCTGAAAAGAAGATTATTGCCATGGGAGGGCATAAAGAAGGAATTATTGCATTTGGTAAAGATTTAAACGAAGCTGGAAATATAATCTTAAGATATTATAACAAATATATACTCCTATGAAAATAGCAATTATTGGTGGCACAGGACTTGAAAACCCTGAAATACTCAAAGAAGCTTCAATAAAAAAAGTAACCACTCCCTGGGGTGATCCAACCTCTGAATTAACACTGGGCAAAATTGCCGGAAAGGAAGTGGTCATCTTATCCCGCCATGG
Organism: Bacteroidales bacterium; assembly: GCA_016926235.1. The sequence goes on from JAFGOZ010000193.1 coordinate 39,268, forward strand.
AAAAGACCATTCTATCACTCCCACCGGGGTAAATAACAGGGCAAATATACATGCCCTTAAAGAAGAAGGATGCACACACATTTTGGCTACTACTGCATGTGGAAGCCTGCGTGAAGAAATTGGTCGTGGCCATTTTGTTATTCTTGACCAGTTTATTGATTTTACCAGACACCGGCATGTGAGTTTTTATGAGAATTTTGAGAATGGGAATCTCAAACATACACCAATGGCCGATCCGTTTGACGATAGCCTGCGAAAAATAATAATTAAATCAGCAAAAAAACTATCCCTGCCCTACCACCCCAAAGGTACCATGGTGACCATTGAAGGCCCCCGCTTCTCAACACGTGCTGAATCCAATATGTTTCGCATATGGGGAGCAGATGTAATAAATATGTCAACAGCCCCTGAAGCAGCGCTGGCAAATGAAGCCGGGATACCCTACGCCGCCATCGCCATGAGTACTGACTACGACTGCTGGAAAACCGACGAGGCACCAGTAACATGGGAGGAAGTGCTTAAAGTATTTAAGCAGAATGTGGAGAACGTGATCCGTTTACTGGTGGAAGTGATAAATGTATTGTAAGGAAAACTAGCAGGCTTGGATACTTGTTGGATCTAATTATTAGAACAACTTTATATATTTATCAAATAAATAAATTTTCTTCCTTTTACCTCCTGTTAGTTCCTTTAATACTCCTAGTTGCTCTAATTCACCTATTAGCTTATACACCGTTGGTGGAGATAATTTTGTAAGCTCAATAATAATAGAAGCATCCAGTAATGGTTTCTGGTATAAATAATCCAAAATCTTTAATGCTGAAACTGATCGGCTCCCTAAAATTTGAATTTCATTCTCAGTATCACTTTTAAGTTTTAATATTTTATCAAAAGTTTCAATACCCTTTTTAGCTGTTTCAATTATTCCAACCAGAAAGAATTTAAACCATTGTGTTATATCATTTTTTTCTCTAACCCTGGTAAGGTTATCATAATAAAGAGTTCTATTCCGCTCAAAAAAGTCCGATAAATATAAAATTGGTTTCTGTAGTATCTCCTTTTCAACCAGATAAAGAGTAATTAATAATCTTCCTACTCTTCCATTACCATCCAAAAAAGGATGTATTGTCTCAAATTGATAATGAATCAATGCTATTTTAAGCAAATCAGGGAAATAAAAATCATTATTGTGAGCAAACTTTTCAAGGTCACTCATTAACTCATTCACGGTACTATGTATTGGGGGAATAAACATTGCATCATTAATAGATGCACCTCCTATCCAATTTTGACTAGTCCTGAAAATCCCCGGTTGTTTATGTTTACCCCGAACATTTTTTAGTAAGGTTTTATGAGTGGCCTTTATTAATCGTGATGAAAAGGGTAATTCTTTTAAAGATCGAATTGCAGTATTTAAAGCGGTAATATAGTTCTGAACTTCTTCCCAATCATTTCTTTTTTCCAATGAAATATCCTCTTTATTCAATAAGGCATCTTCAATACTAGTTTGAGTTCCTTCTATTTTACTTGATTGAGTTGCTTCTTTTAATACATGCATGCTTATAAATAAGTCAATGTTTGGAATGTACTCAGAATACATATCCAGTCTGCCTAATTGCCTGTCAGCCTGGCTTAACAGACTTAGTAACTCCATGTTGTCAATTACCCAGGGTTTGTTAATTAGTTCAGGTTGAAAACTTTTGTACGTACCTTGGTTTATAAAAGTGCCTGATTTAAAATTCTTCATAAAGTTTTTAACATTATCTTTATTCAAAGATATTCTTATTTAAATAATTAACAAAATATTTAAATAAACATTTTCTTTATTTAATTTTTATGCGCAAATTTTAAATAAAGAATACCTTAGTTCAATAATTTACTATAAAAACCATCTATTTTCGAAACACACTTTGATGTTATAAGTTTTTATTAGAGCCCCCGAAGCAGCGCTGGCGAATGAAGCCGGGATACCCTACGCCGCCATTGTCATGAGCACTGACTATGATTGCTGGAAAACCGACGAGGCACCCGTAACATGGGAGGAAGTGCTTAAAGTATTTAAGCAGAATGTGGAGAATGTTATACGGTTGTTGGTGGAAGTGATAACGAGTTTATAAGATTTCAGACCTAACAGGTTTTTGAAACCTGTTAGGTCTTTCTATATATAGCAAGATTTGCAAAACGAAAAGCAAGATATGTAAAATCATTTTCTGATGTTAGCGTAATATTTGTCAGAAATATTAATCCTTTTATTAAATACCTATAACTGTATTCTCAAGTATGAACAAATATTTAGGAAAACGTAAATTACATGTTTTATTGATAATTACAATCTCTATCATTTCTTGTTTAAATTCAACAGGCCAGATAACGATTCAAGGCAAAATAATAAATAAAAAAGGGGAACCTTTGCCCTATATTCATGTAATGGTTGAAAATACCATAAATGGTACAATTACTGACGAAAATGGTGTCTTTAGCTTTACAACCGCAGCCACAGGCGACCAATGGCTTTTAGTAAAATGTATTGGCTATGAGACTGTGAAAAAACAAATAAACATAAATAAAATCCTTGAAGAAATAGAAATAACCCTTGAGGAATCAGCCCTGGATATTTCTGAAGTAGTGGTAACTGCTGGTGCTATTGAAGCAAGAAATGATCGTAAAGTGGCCATACTTACCCCTTTGGATATTTATACCAATTCAGCAGCCGCTGCAGACATTGTCGGGGCAATACAAACCCTCCCCGGAACCCATAAAGTAGGCAATCAAACCGGTTTGTTTGTTCGCGGAGGAGATGCAGCTGAAAGTTCAGTGATTATAGATGGCATGGTTGTGCAAAACCCATTCTTCAGCAATGTGCCCGGAGTATCACAGCGGAGCCGGTTCTCTCCCTTTCAGTTTGAAGGGATTTCCTTTAGTAGCGGCGGTTATAGCGCCAGATACGGACAGGCTTTATCTTCTATATTGGAATTAACTACTGCGGATCTGCCTGATGAGTCCACCCTTTTTTTTGGTGCAAGTATGGGCGGGGCTGCTGTTGGCGGTATCAAACGATGGGAAAATACAGGCCTGGATTTCACGGGTGAATATGTGAATGTAGCCCCATTTTATAGTATGGCAGATAAAAATTATGAAATATTTGATGTCCCTGAAGGAGGAGCTTTTTCAGGAAGATATGTGTCAAAAATTAAGGACAAGGGTTTGTTTAAAGCCTACATAAAACATGATTTTTACACTGAAGGAATGACCATTCCTGATCCTTTTGAAACAGAAAACACATTAAATTTTAAAATCAATAATAAAAATACATATTTCAACAGCTCTTACAGGCATAACACAGATAACAACCAATTTTTTACAGGTTTTTCTTTTAGTAATAACGAGGATAAAATTAAATGGGGCACATTACCTGCGGGACAGGCTGATTGGAGGGTGCAGTGGCGCGGTGAGTTATGGCACGCGATATCTGATAAAATGAATTTATTATTGGGTTTGGAAAACCAAAATTTCTCAGTTGAAAATACTTTTGACACCTTAATACAACATTTTGACGAAATACAGCTTGCTACATACTTAGAAACGAATTATAAACCCTGGAAAAAACTGGCTATTAAAACCGGGGTCAGGTACCAATATAGCCGGATATTAGAAGCTCAAAGTCTGGCGCCACGGTTGGCAATGGCGTTTAAAACAGGTAAATACACCCAGATCTCTATTGCCAGTAGTATATTCTATCAAAATCCCGAAAACCGGTACCTGCTTTATGGATATCGTCCAAAATTTCAACAGGCAATACATTATATTGCAAATTTTCAACGAATTGCAAACGACCGTTCATTAAGACTTGAAGGATATTATAAAGATTATAACCAGCTTATCATGGAACGAAATACAACAACCTTAAATTATAGCCCTAATGATTATCGCTATTTATTCGGCACCATTGATAATTCAGGATATGGATATGCCCGTGGGGTTGACCTTTTCTGGAGGGATAAGGCTACCATACCAAATTTTGATTACTGGATCACCTATAGCTATATCGATACAAAAAGATTTTATGAAAACTTTCTTAGTAAAGCTGCTCCGCCATACATATCCGACCATAATCTGAATGTGCTGCTAAAATACTTTATTGTAAAGTGGGGATTGTCACTTAATACTGCCTATACCTATGCAAGTGGAAAACCTTATTATAATCCTGTATCAAATGAATTTCTCGGCGATAATTGCCCGGACATTCATAATATTTCATTCAGCATGAGCTACCTGGCAACCTTTGGCAGATGTTTTTCTGTAATTTATCTCTCTGTGGATAATATATTTAACCGGGAAAACATATATGGGTACAGGTATTCCTTTGACGGGCAGGAGCGCTATGAAATGAGGCCAGCAATAGACCGATGGATATTTGCAGGGATAAATCTATCACTTACACAATTTAGCCGTGATGAATTATAATTATGTACTTTTAATAAACTTATACAATTAGTAACCATGAAAAAAATAATCTTTTATTTCGTAATTTTTCTTACCCTGTTTATTACTGCAATTCAGGCACAGGAGTTTGAATCTGCTTTGGCAGATGCGCTAAGTAGTTTTAAAACGGATTCAACATTACCCCAGGTAGCAATGACTACCGGCAAGTTTGAAATGATAGCCACAAAATGGAATGATAAATGGCTAGCACATTACTATGCTTCGTATGCATATGCAGTCCAATCCTTTATAGAAAAAGAAGAAACCATGCGTGACGGGTTACTGGACCTTGCGGATACGCATATACAAAAAGCCAAAGAAATTTACGGTAAAGAAAGTGATGAATTCTATGTTCTCTCCGCGATGATTGCCAGTGCAAGGCTTTCAGTTAAACCCGGCAGTCGTTGGAAAGAATACGGGGTAATATTCGAGGAAAATATTAATGAAGCGAAACAACTGAATCCTGATAATCCGCGTATTTACTATTTGCAGGGCGATAATTTATATTATACCCCTAAGATGTTTGGTGGCGGTGCTAAAAGCGCTCTTCCTTACTATGAAAAAGCGGATTCATTGTTTAAAGCTTTACCACCACCCGATAGCCTTAATTTATTACCTTCCTGGGGCATGGACCATAATAGCCAGATGCTCTATGAAGCTAAAAATGAATTAGAAAAGAAAGGAAAAAAGTAAGACTTTAATAGATTTGTCATTATTAAGACCTAAAAGGTTTAAAAAACCTTTTAGGTCTTATAAAGCAAAAATATTCTCTTTATCAAGAAAATTATCAATAGTTTCAACAGTCCTTCCCGGAATATAAGCTTCTGTAAGTAAGTTCAGATTGCTTTTCAATCCATTTACAAGTAGCGGATGTTTCTCTATCTTTTGTCTGTCCCTGGAGGTTAAGAAAATATCGAGCTTTAATGCTTTTTTTGTGCGACGATTGAAATGGTCGAAGACATAGCAACAAATCATCTCAATAAGTTCATTCTTATTGGCATATACCAGATCCAGCATGGTTTGATGTACAACAACTGCATCCATTGCATCCTGGCAATCGTAATATTCCAGACAATCTGGAATGATGTATCCAAGCTCGTCATGTAAATCCTGGAATACATTTTTATCAAATTCTTTATTTACAAGCCAGTTGTAGGTCATTTTTTCTGCAAGACACAGTTTTGAAGGATTCCCGGTACCTGTTGAGTCAGCAAATGATTTGTAATAAGAATATAAGTTACGGCTTATATATAATGCATATACAACTTTATGCCAGTTGTGCAGTCTGGCAAAAATTTGCCAGACCTCGTGTCTGTAAATATCTATTAATCCGGGCTTTTTCGACTCCATTTTAAAGTTATCAATAATTGAGACCTAACAGGTTTTGGAAACTTGATAGGTTTATATATGAAGGTCCTGATGACATTTTGTAAAGACTCTTTTTAAAAGTATATTCACAGGTAAGGCGTATCTTCATTCACGCTTACTTTGAATGTTAATGCTTTCTCAACCCTGAATGATTCAAATTTATTGTATTTCTTCCACCAAAGAAAATGAAAATTAGTTTTTACCTGATAAAAACATATATATAAAATCCGGAATTCTATATTTTTGAAAATGGATTACAAAAAAACACAAATCTGCTTCCTTATTCTGATGTGCTTTGTTAATATCGAAGCTTTTTGCCAGAATGAAAGGTATACCATACAATTAAAGGATGCTACGCTGGCAGATGCAATGAAGCAACTAAAAAACAAAAGTGGTTACAATTATATTGTAAACAATGAAAGCATCGACCTTAGCATAAAAAGGGATATTACTGAAGTAAATAAAACAGTAGAGGAAATTTTAAAAAGTATAAGTAATATCTACCAGATAAATTACGAGTTTGATGAAAAAGTAATTATTATAACTAAGAAAGAAGTTAAACCAGTCCAATCAAAAAATAAGGCAGAATTATACCAGACCATAAAGGGTACAGTCAATGACCGGGACTCGAAAATGCCCCTGGTCGGGGCAACTGTTGCAGTAATGGATGTTTCACCAATAATTGGAACTATTACTGACATGGATGGAAATTATAAACTTACTGAAGTTCCTATTGGACGGCATATAATACAGGTAAAATATTTGGGTTATGAAGATCTGATGATTCCCGAGATATTGGTAGGTTCAGGTAAAGAAGTGGTATTAAACCTGCAGCTCATGGAATCGCTTAAAAACCTTGAAGGAGTTACTATAACTGCTACAAAAGGAGAACCTAAAAATGAAATGGCCAATGTAAGTGCACGATCCTTTAGCACCGAAGAAACCAAACGATATGCAGCGAGTATAAGTGACCCGGCGCGTATGGCACTTGTTTTTGCCGGCGTAGCAACAGGTAACGATGCCTCTAATGAAATTGTTATAAGAGGTAATTCCCCTAATGCCATGCTATGGCGATTGGAGGGAGTTGAAATTCCCAGTCCGAATCATTTTGCCGAAGAAGGCTGGTCGGCAGGATACGTAAGTATACTAAGTGCCAACATGGTAGGCAAAAGCGATTTTTATACCGGGGCTTTCCCTGCGGATTATGGTAATGCGCTTTCCGGTGTTTTTGATATATCCTTAAGAAATGGGAATACCGAAAAACGGGAATATACTTTCCAGGCGGGTGTCCTGGGTGTGGATTTTGCACTGGAAGGACCTTACTCAAGCCATTATAACGGTTCCTATCTTATAAATTACCGATACTCTACTTTTTCGATTTTGAATAACCTCGGTATAAAAATTAGTGGTGACGACCTTCCCACTTACCAGGATCTTTCATTTAATTTTCATTTGCCTACAAAAAAAGCAGGAAATTTCTCTTTTTGGGGTATTGGAGGGTTAGGTGACGCATTTGCCAGCGCCTATCCTGATTCAGCAGATTGGGAGTTTACCGATAATCGAAATGACGACATTACGAAAACCGGAATGTATGCCAGCGGCATTACCCATATATATTTTACAGATGATAAAAGTTATATTAAATCCGTAATCTCAGCATCCGGTAATATGAGTGAAGACGGACAAATAAGGCTTGAAGATGATTTAGTTACGCGTACAAAAGAATATACAGAACTCCAGAAATTAAATTATTTACATTTTACATCCATGTACAATCGTAAATTTAACAAAAATATGACCTTTCGTACTGGATTTATCTATAGCCAGTTATATTATGATTTTTATGCTGCCGGAATTATTGACAGGAGCAATGATGAATGGGATACGTTTCTGGATGAAGAAGACAATATGGGCATGCTTCAGGCATTTTCGCAGGCAAAATACCGGTTAAATGATGAGATAACCATTAACGGAGGTTTGCATTATACACAACTATTACTAAATAATTCATATTCCATTGAGCCCAGAATGGGAATTAGCTGGAAATTTGCAAAAAATCAGGCTCTGGCTTTCGGATATGGAATCCATAGCAGGAATGAAAGCGTATCTACTTATTTTATCCGTATACCAGACAATCAGGATGGATATACCCAACCTAATAAAAAACTGGAATTGAAACGGGCAAGTCACTATGTATTATCCTATGACAACTCTCTGACCAGTGATATTCATTTTAAAATGGAAACCTATTATCAGTATTTAAAAAAATTACCTGTCCCGAACAATCCTGATAAAATACTTTCCCCTATGAATGGTTACCGTACAAATGAAGATACACTAGTAAGTGAGGGAAATGGTCGTAATTATGGAGTTGAATTGACCCTGGAAAAATATTTTACGAAAAACTACTATTTTCTTATTACCAGTTCCCTGTTCAAATCGGAATATCAGCCTCTGAATAAAAGATGGTACAGCACCCTCTATGACATCGGATATGTAAATAACCTGGTGGGAGGTAAAGAGTTTAAGCTGAAAAATAATAACCTGATCGGACTAAATGTAAAACTGATTTGGAGCGGGGGCAAAAGAGATACTCCTATAAATTATGAGGAATCGGACATAGAAGGTTATGTAATATATTTCACAGATAGCCTGTTCATGATTAAACAACCGTATTATTTACGACTCGATTTAGGTATAAGTTATAGTATCAATAAACCAAAAAGCACACATGTTATCTCATTCGATTTACAGAATGCCACCAACAGAAAAAATATATTTTACGAGGCATATGATGTTGAAATGCAAAAAAAGGCTACCATGTACATGGCAGGAACTATTCCGATTTTGAACTACAGAATTGAGTTTTAATACATCATATGGAAAAGTAATAATTAAAGATAGTATAATCACGGAAAAATAATTTATAACGCAATAATATACTTAAATCCGTATCCAATCAACTGCCAAAATACATTAATTGGTTCGAATTTGAAAGTAAAAATCAATGAGAGTAATGATAAAATTTTTCGTCAACCTTCAGACAGGTTGCTTACCTTAAAATAAGGTTTTTACTATTTGTGGTGCAGAAAATTTTCTTACAATTTCTCCTAAATATTTATTATTCGTTTTTAAAAGCCTGATGAAGAGTGAGTGCGTTCGCCAGAGACTCGCACTGATAAAGTTATTTCGAAGGAACGTCTTCTTTATAAGTGCTAATAAATTCGTTCATAAATCAACCAAACTATGTAGGATTATATTCATTTGTTTCTAAACTTAACAAGTGCAAGTTTGAGAGTGAGTATGTAGAAAATCAGAATGGTGTTTTCGCTCTCGCTCTCACACTCACTCTGATTTAAATGTGGTCCCACTTGGGCTCGAACCAAGGACCCCCTGATTATGAGTCAGGTGCTCTAACCAGCTGAGCTATGGGACCAATTGTAAATGTAAAATGAACAATTTTTAATGAATAATGAGTATTATTCATTTTTAAAAGGACTGCAATATTAATTAATTATTGAGAATTATACAATAGATTACCTTATATCTATTAATTTTTTTTCAATTATCAGGAAGATTAATGTATACCTTATAAATATATTCCAACTCATGCTATCCAAAACAGGTTAAAGCATTTACAATTATGCCTTATGCAAATTTGAAATTCTATTTTAATATGATTTGTCTATTATTGATTAATTAATTCGTTCAATTTGACTAAAAAAAGAATAAACGTTTTTTACTTTATTCTTTACTTTGTAGGATATAAAAATATATCTTATGAAATCTGTTTCAGGAATAATAATATGTTGTTTTTTTTGCTTAACCATCATTAATGAGGCATATAGCCAGCCTGATTCTATCGGGCTTGGATGGGCAAAAAATTCTATTAACGCTCCTATCTTCAGAAAGAATTCCATTGCCAGCTTTCAGGAAACACAGTTTACCTCCTTTTACGATTCCCTGGGTAATGTTATCCTGGCAAAAAGAACGTTGGGTACAGATTCCTGGGAAGTATATAAGACCCAATTTATGGGTGATGCGACAGATGCACACAGATCAATCAGCATTGCTATTGATGGAAACGGTTATGTACACATGGCCTGGAATCATCATGGTAATCCTTTAGAGTATTGTATATCAACAGACTCTTTATCATTAACTATGGGGAGCAAACGAAGTATGGTTGGCTCATTAGAAAGCGTGGTTACTTATCCGGAATTTTTCCGCATGCCCAATGGAGATCTTACATTTATCTATCGTGATGGCTGGTCAGGAAATGCAAACTGTGTAATTAATAAATATAGCGCTACAGCAAAAACATGGACGAGGCTGCACAATAACCTTATCAGTGGCGAAAGTACCCGCAGCGCCTACTGGCAATCCTGTGTGGATAAAAAAGGCGTAATACATATTTCATGGGTATGGCGCGAAACTGCTGATGTTTCTTCTAATCATGATATGTGCTATGCAAAATCAAGCGATGGCGGAGCTACCTGGTATAAATCAACCGGCGAACAATATACCCTGCCAATCACAGCTGCCACTGCAGAATATATATGCACTATTGGTCAAAACAGTGAGTTAATGAACCAAACGTCTATATATGCCACTACAGACAGTAATATCTATATTGCTTCCTATTGGACAGATAAGACCACGGACCGGGTTCAGTATCAACTCATCTATCTTGACGACTCTCTAAAGTGGCAGCGAAAAACCATGTCGAACCGTAAAACAACTTTTTCACTAAGTGGAGGAGGTACAAAAAAAGTACCCATTTCACGTCCTCAAATCATGGTTGATGATAGCGGTGCAGTATATATGCTTTATCGCGATAACGACAGAGGGAGTAAAGTTTCGATGAATGTATGTGAAGATATCAATGCGGATACCATCCAAATAATTGAATGTGATATTACTGATTTTTCAGTCGACGACTGGGAGCCTACTTATGATACTGACCTTTGGAAAGATTCTTTAAAATTGAATGTCTTTGTACAACGAATGCAACAGGGTGATGGTGAAACGTTGAGTGAATTGACAGCTCAACCGGTTTATGTTTGGGATGCCTTAGGCAGCCTGACAGCAATTGATACCATATATACACCTGTAAAAACTGCAGGGAAGGCAACCAATCCAATACCTGAATACAGAGCAACCAATATTTCGATTGATACAACACTTACATGGACCGTAGGTGAAAATGCCACTTCACACAAAGTTTATATGGGTCTTTCATTGACAAGTCTCACATTGGTTGCAGTATTGAATGAAAACTCCTACAAACCAGACAGTCTGCTTCCAAACACCAGATACTACTGGAAAATTAATGAAATTCTTGGAGAGGAGGAAACACCTGGCAACATCTGGTACTTCACTACGGTTGCTGCTACCGGAATAAATCATGATTTAAGATATCAGAATATCACCATATATCCTCAACCAGCTGTGGATTTTATTTGTATTGACAATTTAAAAAGTAGTGTTCTTATTGAAATTTTCAGTTTGGAAGGTAAAAAACTGATATCTGAAGAAACGACGGCTACGATAAATATCAGTAATCTAAGCAAAGGATTTTATTTGCTGAAAATTGATAACTATAAAACATTGAAGTTTTGTAAATGATTTCCTGATTTATTTAGAGCAGTCTCTTTCATCTATAATATCCCAAGATGACATTATGGCGCCCCGATTTTCCATTATGATACAATCATCTATCTCTATGATAACGTGAGATGGAATTAAGTTCATGACTGTTTAAGGTCGTTTTATGACTCTGTGTAAAAAAATATACTAATACTCTTTCCCCACAACAATCTTATCTCCTGAATCGTCCACTTCAAAAAGGTGTGGAATCCGAACAGTACGTTCTTTAACTTTTTTATGGCTATGAACAGACATAAGAAGTTTCCCTTCAAATGTACGAAATAGCATGCCATGTCCGTAATTTGGAGGAGTGATTGGATTTTTTTCCTGTATCCAGGGGCCATCCAATGTGCCACTTTCGGAGTAGGCAACACCCTGTGTATACTCACCGAAAACCCAGCTTGTCCAAAGCATTCCTAATTTCCCTGTTTGAGTAAGGAATAACCATGGGCCATCTGTTACTTTATTAGGAATGGTGTCGCCATTTTCATTAATCTCTCTGCTCCAGGGTGAATCGCTGGCGCGAAACAATACTTTCCCTTCACCTATTGAACCGCTTAAATCAGGTTTCAGCTCTATCTTCTCAATGGTTCCGTTCCAGTTTTGGAGCCATTCATAACAGTATACCATATATGGTTTATTGTTTTTATCTATCCAAAATGTTCCATCAAGTGTGGGTTTGTCCGGAGGCAGATAAATAGAATCTTTCATAGGTACATAGGGTCCGTCGGGATTATCGCTTACCAGTACATGACTGGCCCGCCGGTCTATTACATTTCCACTCACTGTATCAATTTTCACATTTCTGTTTGTGAAGGTGGCAAAATAGTAATATTTACCTTCAAAGTAATGCAATTCTGCAGCCCAGATCATGGGTCTTGGTCCCATCCATGAAGTACTGTCAGTTTTTACAACCCAATAGGGTCCGGTCCATTTTCCCAGGTCATTGCTTTTCCATAACCATCCTCCTGTTCCTGTCATATAATAAGTATGGGTGTTTGTATCGGCTAAAATACATGGATCACTAAGCCGGATAGAATCCAGAGGAATATTCTCCCTAAATTTGGGTTGCCATCTTTGAGAGAATAGGGGGGTAAGGTTCAAACCAACTATTAATACAATAAGGATATTTTTAACCATTGGATTAAGTTTAAAAGGTAATATCTAATCCCCAGTAATCGGCCAGTTTTTTGGCTTCTTCTTTGGTCAATTGAATTACCGCACCGTGTTTGGGTGTTGTAAAATTGGTAGTTTTCATAACTCCTTCATTAAAATGCCCTAATTCGGTAAATGTTTTAAAATCGGTAGTTTCGGAAAACCCAAAATTATGAGGGTTAATACTAAAAATATCATACATCAATACCCACTTTTCTTCCCCGATGCGTTTCCAAACATTTGGAGCTTCGCAGGCACCAGGTACAGGATCAATCCATTCCGGATTATATGCATAACCTTTATTAATACTATCAGAAATTGCCATTTTAATACCTCCCGGATGTTCCTGAGCAACATAGGTCATGCAATAGCGTCCGTCCGGCATTTGGATTATATCTGCATCCAACACCTGGATAGTGCTATCCGGATATTCAAACAGAAGTTTGGGTAAAGTAATTAATGTATTAAAATCATCATTTGTATAAGCATAATATAATTTGGTGCGCCCATGGCTCATTCGCATGGTAAAATAGATCATCATCTTACCGGCTGAAGGATCATATATAGTTTGTGGCGCCCAAGCACAAGCTACTTCTTGTAATTCGGGAAAAATATCGGCAAAAATTAAATTTTTATGCGTCCAATTTATCAGGTCAAACGACTTCATCAATACAAAACCCCGGTTGTTACCCCAGTCATACTTATCTCCATCTCTTTCCCATTGCGTTTCACGATATCCCATCTGTTTACCAAATACATGCAGATCCGTCGTGGCAAGATAAAAAGCACCATCTGGTCCACGGGTAATATGCGGATCACGAATCCCTTTTTGACTGGCAATGGTATCACCCCTCACAACAGGATTACCATTGTTTACATCTGTAAATGTGTACCCATCAGTGCTTAAAGCAAAATGAAGACCGTGTGTAGGATCTGTAAAATAAACCAGTAAATATGCCTCCATAGACGTTTCGTTTTGCGCTATTACAGGCAATGTAAAAATGATCACATAAAGGATTACCAGTAATTTTTGTTTCATTATTTTAAAGTTTTATAATTGTTCCTTTCAGATAGGTTTTTGATTTCTCCCTGATTCAAAGCACGGTTAAATATACAACAATCTTCAATCCAACCAATAAATCCACCAAGAATAACATCTCCCGGAATGAGATTTTTAACTACAATTTCCTGGTCAATAATTCCGTTGCGATATACAGTGAGCACATCATCTTCATACGTGATGGTAAGGTTGAAATATTTCAGCATTACGGGAGGCCACCATATACCTCCGGTAGCCCTGTTTTTTGTTTGCCAAATATCTGAGTTCCCTAAAAGGTTAGTACTGTTATAGGTTGTTTCTCCAACAGTAATATAAGGTTTTAGTGTGGTTTTATTTAATCCGTAAACAAGATTTCCCGCCTTAAAGATTACTCCTTCATATGCTTCTTCCTGAAAGCATGGTGTAAGGGAAATCGAAAATGATTTAGAACAAATTGCTGTCAGTTTAGCATAAGTATTTTTATCTAAAACCAATACCCCATCTGATGTGTGAGCTGTTCCTGATACGCTGCCATTAAAATCTTCCTCAAGGATAAGTCCTCTGGTAAGGTTAATACTATCAACAAGTATAGGAATATTACTATGAATGGCTGTAGAAAAACCTTTTGGATAAGTAGAGCTTACAATCCAGTCATAATAATTGCCGTACATCCATACTAATTTTAATGGGTTATTACCTGAATTGGTAATAATATAAGGTCTGATATTGTTCAGTGGTGAATTGGTAGTAATCTGTTCGGTAGAAGTAACAATACCTTTATCAGATATTGTGTATTTTATTAATTCATATACGAGACCCGAAATCCCATAAACAGGAACTGAACAATATACTACATTTGGATTGGAATCATCAATGGCCATTCCTCCGCTATAGCATAATTCTATGCCTTCCGACTGGTGAAAATGCCCCCCTCCACATGCCAGAAAAGTCTTACGCCATTCAGTGCCTGTCCATTTAACATAATAGTAATTATGCGTGGTTTTATCCTGACTTATCTGTACCATGGCAATTACCGGCAGCCCGTCTTTATCCTGGCTGGTTTGCCAGATCCAGTCACGCTGATCAGCAGGTCTATCCACCACAGCTTTGGGGTAGAAATCAGGATAATTTGTCTTGTTTATTTCATGCGGATGGCTTGCTATATCTGAAAGAACAGTATCTGAAATATCTTTCAGCTGAAGTGTTTTTATGTCAATATAATTAAAATAGGTATAATTTGGATATTCATTATCAGGATGGCCGGTGGTATAAGCAAGGTAAATCTTATCTATTCCATTTGAATAGTATTTACAATAAGGACGTGCAGCTGTGGATTGGATCAACTGGTAAGGACCCCACTCTAAACTAACCTTGTCCTGTTTATCAGGAAGAGTATACCTGGCTATAGTAGGATGCCATTTGATCCCCCTCCAGCAAAGATAAAAATGATCTTTATCGGCATCTAAAATAAAGGGTGATGGATAGGTTGTAAAATTTTTTGTTACAATTTTCATTTCATCGCCTAATGAAGTTATATCGCCAGCTTTTTTTGATATGCGATAATAAAAACAAGCTTCATCAGTATGTCGCGAATAAAAGATCATGATCCGTTCATCGGGCAAAACCAGGAACGAAGGAGTGTTGTGATCGTCCGGCTGAAAATAGGAACGAATCAACACTTCATTACTTTTTCCTGAAATAAAATCATATTGGGTAGCCTTAATATTGCCATGAACATCAATATATCCGATATAAGTGCTGTTAATCGTTCCACTATCGTTTTCAAAATGAAGTGCCCTGGGATCGGCAAACCAGCACCAGGCACCATCGTTTGTAATTAAATATCCATTGTCTGTAACTCCTGTTTCAATCGACTTATCGTTATGTAACCTTGTATTTTGGAAATTTGTAATTTTTATCTCCCGGGTATTCTGTAAAGTTTTATCAGCAGCTATTGAGCTTGTTAAGAATAATAAAAATGGTACTATTAGAAGTATGCCAGACCTGAAATCAGTAAACATTTTTTTCATTAAAATGTGTTTAACTTGAAAAATAATAAATAGCATTAGAAAATTACTTTTGTTATTCTTTTCTTATATTCATTATCGAAGTTCAAAAATTTCATTCTATAATAAAAATTCTGTCACTTCTTAACTCTGCCATACCCTGGAATGAATTATACCGCACTTGTTAAAATGTATATCCCAATCTTATTGAAATAAGGTATGCTACAAAACCTATACTTTCCCAGTCACTTTCAGGATAATAATATGTTGTTTCACTATACCAGCCCGGTGCTGTTTCAATGATGGTTTCGGAAAAAGCCATCTCCCTGGTCTTTATCACTCCGAAAGTATCGCTTATATCCAGGGTAAAACGGTTATTGAATACCCATTTATATCCCAGATCAACCCCAAATGCTCTTAATTTTATCTCCTGCCCATTATCTAAAAAAGAATTCCCAAATTCATTTCGATGACCAAGATATAAACCGTCAGTATGTGTTTTAGGCAATATATACACCCTGATCGAAATAGGTATTGTATATGCTTTATCCAATGACCCGTCACTAATAACATTATTGGCTGCCCATCCCAGTTTTGCCATTCTGTAACCTCCTAAAATTCCAAAATCGACAGGAGCATTTTCTAATGGAATTAAAATTTCACCCATAACAGATGGCCCCATGGTAATTGCTCCAATTGGATCAACTGTAAGTGCAAAGTGACCTATTACCTCACTATTTGGATTTTTCTTCTTCTTGTAAAAACCATACGTATAACTTGTTACTGTAATTTGAGGGATCCTTATATTCAGGTAATTATTTTTCACCTTCATTGTAACATATATATTATTCTCATCAATATTTGTAATTCGACAATTTAAAGAATCTCCATTCTCTCTAACAACTAAGTCCTGTGAATAGACAATACCAGAAAAAAATAAAATAATTCCCATTAAAGTAATTTGTAATCTTGTTTTCATCTGTTTATAATTTATTTTTTAAGGTCAGATGGAACATCCACGAAGCTCTGACTTAAGCGGATGATTTTCATTTATAA
>JAFGOZ010000194.1 GCA_016926235.1 Bacteroidales bacterium
ATAAATTTGAAGATATCCCGCAACAGTATATTGATTCTGTGAAACGAATGTGGGTGCAGGTATTAGGGGAATCGCATTCAGCAGGATATCGTAACGGGATTACTGATCTGGCAGAGGGTTATCCCAGATATGCCGGTTTTGGACAGGAGTTTGGTGTATTGGAAGGACCCGAGGCCGGACATTTGAGGTTAAACCGCTATTGGTGGTCATACGATCCGAACACAGGAAATTATGATCACAACCTGTGGTACAGGTTTGGAGCCGGGGAGGAAGATTTCTGGACAACACAGTGGGCTGTTGATAATGTGAAGGAGAATATAACTTATTGCAATGATTCTGCCAATAATCCAGTTACTGCGGTTGGATTTGGATGGTGCTGGGATATGATTATGGGTACGGGTGGGAATCCTGATCCTGTATATGGCTGCCGATGGGCTGGCAGAAGGAATTATTGGAATGGCAATGGGTTTACCAATGCCAATGTATGGGGCATTGATGATGAAGATAATGTACTAATTGATCCTGACGGGGATGATACTACACTTGTGAACCTGATGACTTATATCAGGGCTATTGAAGAAATAGATTCGCATGATCCCAGGACAATCTGCTTTTTCACCACAGGGCCGGTGGATATTTCCGGTGACGGAAGTCAGGCTGAATTGGAATACGCTTACCAGAGATACTTAAAACATGAATATATCCGCAATTATGTAAAAACAAATGGGGGTGTACTATTTGATTACGGGGATATTTTGACCTATAATGATGCAGGAGAACAGGCAACTGAATCATGGCAGGGGAAAGTATATCCTGTCATACATCCGGATAACGATGGGGAATATAAAAACAGCCATATTGATTCTATTGGAAGTATAAGACTTGCCAAAGCAATGTGGTGGATGCTGGCAAGGGTTGCAGGTTGGGAGGGTGATACTATACTAAAGTACAAAACAAATATCTTTGTTTCTATATGTGATGGGGAGAGCCATTTAACAGGAGGCGGTTTACAGACTATTTCCGGTATGTATTATGATACCTTAACAGCAAGTAATAACCTGGATAGCATTATTATTACTCATTTGACTGTAAATAATAGATACGATATTGAAAATTTCGATACAATAGCGAAAGGCGATTCTTGTTTTGCAGGAGGAAAATACCAATATACATCAGGAGTTTATATTGATTCTTTACGCTCGGTTTTTGGATGCGATAGTATAGTAATTACTGATTTATTTGTGAATGAAGAATGTAAAGTAAGGACTTTTACTATTGACACTACTCTATGTAAAGATTCATCAATTATCATAAATGGTAAGGAATACAGTATACCAGGAATATACTATGATACGATATCATATTCGAATCATTGTGATAGCATTTTAACGATTGTTATAGAGCCCATAGATTGCATAACTACTAATGAAATGATGCATACTGATATTCTTAAAATATATCCAAATCCTACAAAAGGAATAATTAACCTTCCTTTTAAAGATTTTAAGAATTTCCAAAGAATAGAAGTATACAATAACAAAGGGATTCTGGTATTCTCTGAATGTTCATTCGAGAAAAACGAAATAGATATCAGGCATTTAGATGCCGGTATATATTTTCTTTATATATATTCAGATAAATCAGTGATAATCAAAAAGGCTCTTTTATTAAAAAATAATTAATCTTTAAATCGATGAAAAATAGTATCTATCTTAGAATAGCTTTTCTTTATTTAGCAGTAATAGTATTGGCAGGTTGTGAAAAGGAAAACGAAGTAACAACTCCGGAAGTAATATTACCGGAAACCATAAAATATATTCAAAAACCGAATGATATATATGTAACTTATGGAGCACCTCATAATTTGCCGCAAAAAATTGAAATAATTCTTGACAATGATGAGAAAATAAAAGTACCGGTGGAATGGGATGGATATTTTAATCCTATAAAACCAGGTGAATATCTGTTAAACGGTAACCTTTTCCTGAAACATTTGAACCTGAAATGCAAAGATACCTCAATTCATGTGACTGTTTCTGTAAATGATGCAATATCATACACATTAAGTACTGATACAGGAAAACTATTCCTTGGTGATGGCTATGATACAAGGGATTATTCCATATCCAGATTAGCTATCAAAACCGAAGAATTGAGTTATAGTCAGAAACATGTTGATGAATTTGAATATTTTTTTAAGTTAATTGACAGTGAAGAAGAAAGATTGAAAAATTATAACCAATTTTTGGAAATACTAGGTCCGTGGCCTTCTATGTGTAAAACAGCATTAAAGGAAAATGAAATTGGAGTATTAGTCGCATTTATTTATCGATATAAAACCTATTATATTGACAGCGAAATACAATATACTGATGCCGCTTTGGATAAATTGAATAAATCGTATGAAGAGTTTGTTTATAGCTACGGGGATTGTTATTTGCACGGTACAACTCTTTCAAAAATCTGTGCTTATGAATTAACCATCGAAATGAAAGAAAATACATGGAATGAAAGTATACTTGACCTTTATGAAACATTTAGTATAGTAAATGATTCTGTTGTATTGTCACCAGAATATATGGTTATGGGAATGAATATACTGAGTAGTGGTTTTGAATTTAGTGATTTCGATTTTACATGGGGTGTTTTTAACGAACCCGTCTCCAAAAGATTTAAAGAGTTCAAAAAAAGGGTCAGGGAATCAAAAAACTCTGAGGATTATGTGATTCTCTACCCGGATTATAAGATATATCCAGGTTCTGTAATCTCAAAAATAGATAACTAATAAAAAACTTATGAATCCTTTAAACTTAATCTGGTTAATCCCATTTCTCTTATGTGTCCATGAATTTGAAGAATGGAATATATTAGATTGGTACAAAAAACATTATGTTAATCTGCCTGGTTCCACAAAATTCAGTATACATCTGCATATTTTCTTTTTTTGTGCAGTGGCTATATTGATTACTTTGGCTTCCTACCTTCTTTACGGTACATTTTTATTCAGTCTTTTTTTAGCTTTTATGTCCGGGTTTATTTTGTACAATGTGCTTCAACATATTGTATGGACCTTTCAACTCAAAGCCTATTCTCCTGGCTTGATCTCAGGTGCATTTCTTCTTGGTGTTACAGTCTATGTGAATATTGTTCTCCTGAACCATAAAATGGCTAGTTTACCCTATTATACAATTTTGGTAATTTTTATCATGCCAACGATCAAAACATTTAAGTACAAGAATGAAATGACACCTGAGATACGTAAGGTGCATTTATTTTTTATCAATCTGGAGAAAAAATGGAGAAAAAATAGATTTGCCAATAATTAACTAAAAAATATAGTTGCTAAGAATCCAATATTATGAAAATAAGCGCATTGATTGTTTTAGTTGTATTTACAATAGAAGTCTCGGCACAAATTATTGCAGACCATTCTGTGGTGGATAAATTTGAAGATATCCCGCAACAGTATATTGATTCTGTGAAACGAATGTGGGTGCAGGTATTAGGGGAATCGCATTCAGCAGGAT
>JAFGOZ010000195.1 GCA_016926235.1 Bacteroidales bacterium
GAGTGATAACCACCTGGCTACATTGCATCAGATACTCCACGAAGATCCACCAAAAGTTAAAGAGTTTAACACCAAGGTGCCCGGATGGTTATCTGAAATCATAAACGGTTGTTTGGTAAAAGATCGCATCTTGCGTATTCCGGATGGATACATTCTGGCTGATGCACTCAGGAATAAAGAAACGCCGGATTATGCAAATAACGCTTTTATGAAGGAAAGCAGTGAATTCGATACAAATAGGTTTGAAAATAAAAATAATGAATCAAAAAAATATTTTAAAAATAAAAAGAGCAAAAAACACAAACGTGATCCTGTTGATAAGCACAGGCCATTATATGTTGCAATATTTGTTACTCTTTTTATTATTCTGCTATTTCTCGGAATTTATGTGGGTGGTATGTAGTACTATTTCAGGCAGACTTCAATTTAATAGATAATAATTCATTAAATAAATGAATCAATCTTATTATATGAAAATAACCTGGATCTTTAAGAAGATTAAGATGTTAAAAATATCTGTAGTATTACTTTCAATATTTCTAACTATCCCTTTTAACCGGTCTCAAAGTCAACCACTTACTGGTTCTCAGCTTCGAAAAATAAATGAAGCGTTGCTGGAATTGATAAACGATTATGAGAGTTATTCAAGATTTACAACAGACAACAAAAGGATTAATGATAATTACATTTCTCTTTTCACAGATCTGTTTGATAATAATGCCTCATTGTATATTGATATTTTACCTTCAAATAAAGTAAGTGATCAAGTTAGTTTATCGCAATATATAAGCATATTAAATAAGTACTATTCTACTGGAGTAGGAGTTAAATTGCACAATATTCTATTTGATCTACCAATTAATCTTGGTAAAGACAGATATAAAGTAAATGCTGAACTATCCAAGGAAATATACGGTTACACTGGAACCAATGTCTATTACAGAGATACTATTCCGCTTGTGTTAACAATTGGCTTCAGTATTTCCGGTGATGACATTAATGATATCAAAATACTTGGTATTTCTGGAGAACCCAAAGGCCGGTTTTTAAAACTCAGGGTTCTGAAGTCTTTTACACGTAAGCCTGTTGAAAACTCTGAAATAAGAATTGATTCAAAACTTGTACAGACTGACAGCCAGGGTATTGCTGTAATTGAAAACATTGAACCAAACAAAAGGCATAATCTTACTATTTCACATGATTCTTATAAACCGATTGTTTACTCAAACATTGATATTGATAAATTTGTTGAAGGGAATACCAACAGGAATCATCAGATATTAAGACTCCCATATTATGATCAAAATGAATTCATTTTCTTCATGAATACTCTCAACTTTACTCTCGCTCCAGTTGTGTCGTTTGGTTTTCCAGGTTTAAAAACTATTGTGAGTGAAGGACAAAATGACGAACTTGAGTTGGAAAACTTCAGGGAACGTGGAAGCCTGAGCCCGAGGATAGGGATTCGATTTGGTATAACTTTGTTAACAACAACAAATATAGAATTCTCTTTAAATTCTGGAGTTGAAAAGAACTTTATAAGGGCAGCTTATTCATTTGACACATGTCACATAACAAATGTTGTTGGTGATCCCTTCCATGGAGGATATATAGAATTGATAAATCTTTATAAACATAAGCAAAATATATCTCTTAGTTTTACTGATTTCCCAATCTTCGCTGCCTTAGACTATAAGAAATTTAAAGGTTTCAGCCTGGGTGTAAACTTTGGTATCCGCTTTTCTAATCTGAATAAAAGTACATGTTCAATAAAATCAGGATATGAAACCATTGGTACATTAGAACCAACTGATACTATCTTGTCATTTAAATACTACAATTTTATCACGGAAAAGAAATTCCTGTCATATCAGGTAGGTCTCACAATAAGTAAGGAAATACTGCCATCGCTAGATATCTATATGGGACCAACGATATTTTTCTACAACAAAGATTTATTTAAAAATGAGTTGGTTTCTGGAACCATACTATCTCCTGATAAACAGTTGAACAACATACTCAATACCTACAGCAGGAGTAAAATACAAAATGTGGCTTTGGAATTCGGCATTAAGTATAATTTTAATTCAATTAACTTAAAATAAACATCATGAGCATCAGTTTGAAATGCAATATATGTCACCATGATTTTACTGTCAGAAAATTTGAATCAAATCAAACATGCCCTGTCTGTGGTTCAACAAATGTTTTCAAGAAATCAGGTGAATATTTGGTATCCACTCCCTTGCTCAAAAAGCTTATTCTTACAGAGATAATCCTTATAATCATCATTGTGTCTGCGATTTTGTTATTCAATGTTGAAGGGCCCCGAATTTCTAAAGTGGAAACAAATAAAGAGGATCATCTTATAAATGTCACTGTAAAAGCTTCCTTATTAAACAGAAGACTTGAATATTCTTTTGATAATGGGAAAACTTATCAGAATAAAAATAATTTTAAAGTACAGCAACCTGGTACATATATAATAATAGTGAGAGATGACAAGAACAAGAAAAATGAATGGGGTATACCTGTAACGTTTTCTGATGAAGATTTTGATACTTATAGAACGCAATCAGTCGCTGCCTCTTCTGCTCCCCCGCCTCAGATAACAGGAGTTGAGCCTGTAAATGAAAGCTTACCAGGTATGAATGACGGGCAGATTATAATACATACAGTTGATGGTGAAAAGCCAATCAGATATTCAATAGACGGGGGTCAGTCATTTTCAGATGACAGCATATTCGGCAACCTTGAAGACGGCAGTTACACTGTATATGTGGTGGATAATGATTCACAGATTGATACATGGCCTGACCCTGTAATCTTAAATCAGGGAGTTGTTGAAACAGCAGAACAAACCCAATCACAGCCGCCATCGCCAAATATGGTTGAAAACTTACTTAACGAATTGTTCTCAGATCCCGAGAATAGAACATTAAGGGATTCATTACAGAGTTACTTTGTTAGTCAGACAATGAATGTGGAGTGTGAACTGGTTGACATACCACCAAATACACCATATCAACTTTTCCAGTTTCTCCAGCGAAGATACGAAGGGCAGCCAGGATCAAAAAGGATTCATGTTCTTGAAATAGGTTATGATAATATGAACCGCATAAACTTGTTAAGAATTAGGGAAACCCGGGTTTTGTCAAACAATTGAATGAGGAAAATATGAAATTGATAAAACATTATCTTATTTACATACCAGTCTTATTATCGGTATTGGCACTTACAGGTTGTGCTTCAACCAAAAAAAGTGCAAATACAAAGAAGAAGATAAAGGATAATGAAATTGTTGTCTATGAGAACAATGTAATAGTTGATCCTGTGTCTAATTATATTTGGGAGTTTTTTGAAGACAATCCTACCACATATTATCGATTTAAGCTGAATAACACAAACAGCTTGTCCAGGCTACCTGCTTTGGACCAGATGACTGCACTGCTTGAGAAAATCAGTTATCAGCTTGAAAGCAAAAGGAATCATGGTAATGTAGCTGAAAGTAGGTGGTTTGACAATGATTGTAATTTTCTTACTTCGTCGTCTGTAACTACACCTGAGGGAGAAGTCCTATATGAGGTCGTTCATTGGAATCCGGATGACAGATCACTACAAAAAAGGACTGTTACGGGAGGAGATCTGGTTGTAATACTCTTATTAAATGAAAATTAATGAAAATGATCCGTAAACTTACAATATATGTCCTGGTTATTCTTTTTAATGTGGATTCTATCCTACCACAGGATTATTCGGAAAAGAATGACAGGTCTTATCATTTAATATATCTTGATATCAGCCGGACAAAAGAAAGGAAAGACTTAACTGATAAATTGATAAGCTTAATAAATGAAGTCAGGATCAGTAGGGATGATTTTCTTGTTTACTTAAGTAATGGTTACAAACCAGTGATCTTGTCTTCTCAGGAAATTCAAAATAATCAGATTGAAAATTTGACATCTATACTGCAAACCTTGAATACCAGTTCTCCGATGCTTATGTTTGACAAAGATACTATTTTGAATATCTGGGATAGAAATGATATAATATCTGTCAACGATTTAGGGAAAATAGAATTAAGGTACAAATCTGTTTATTTTCATTTCTTTATATCATCAGAACTATTTAAAGTTCAGGAAGATGAACTTATTGACAAATTCCTCCTCATAAAAAACCTAACAAAAAAACATATTGATGCAAATAGAATAATTATTGACTTATTATTCAGCAGGAATGATTCTGAATCATTTCTTGAACGAAAGAATCAATTGGCAAGAAACAACTGGACCGGGTATAATTATTCATTTACACAATACTAATTATAATTTAATAAAATGAGATCCCATACCTTGCAGGGAATTTTAATATTATTATTCCTGAATCAGCTAACAGTTTATTCCCAATCGCTAAATTCGTTAAAAGCTGTTGGCAAACCTGATATTTTCTTTATTCCGGTGTATCAAACCAATATCAATTCGTCATATTCAGCCTTGAACAGATATTGGATTGTATATTCAGACAGGGATAAAAACCAAACATATACAACCCCAGGTGGAAACGTTGTTAAAAACACTTTGAATTTTATGGAGAGGTTCCGGGTAGCTGAAAGCTCTGACACTTACGTCCACATTTACAAAGAAATTCAACCTACCGTCTGGCCTCAGATTAGCCCTGATGCTGTTGATTATGGCTGGATTGACAAAAACAAGCTATTGCTTTGGGAACACTGTCTTCGAAATGCTGCAAGCCTTATAGACAAGAAAGCAATGATACTAAGCACTTTTGAAGGAACAACTAATCAGCAATCGAATGACGAAGTGATTATTTACAAACTTAATCCGGAGTTCACTATAGACTCAGATAAAAAATCCAGGTTATTTGAAATTTTGTTTGTCTTCAAAACTACTGATAATGCTGTTTTACTTGGAGAAAATATAGAGCTCCAAGGCAATGAGACTGATGTGTTGTCTAATATGAGGGGTTGGGTACCTGTTGAAAATGTAACATTCTGGGATCACAGAATCACATTGGAACCAAACTGGGAGCAGGCTGCCGCAAAAGAGAGAACTGATAAAAATATAAAACCTGCAATTTTTATTGATGAAAAAGCAGCAATGGATTACCAGTCAGGCATTAAAGTCGATCCGAAGTTTATTGTTTGGGAGAATGATCCTGGAGCTAAAAGAAATATTGGTCAATGGAGGAGATTCCCGATTCTCGAAGCACGGAATACAGGAATTCAATATACAGGTGTGATGGGAAAAATAAAGTCAGAATCAGCAATTATGGATCCTGAGAGAATGGCTGAAATACGAAAAGCTATCGAAGCTCTTGAAATGAAAACAAGAAAAATAAATGTTGTTTTTGTAGTGGATGGAACAGAAAGTATGGGTAAATTCTATGAATCTATTGCACGTGGTATTCAGACCAGTGTGAATAATCTGCAACTTGAAGACACCCAGAACCGTTTCTCATTTGGTGCTGTGATATACCGCGATTTTCTTGAAGGTGAAAATAAAATTGAGTTGCGTCCATTGACAGAAAATTATAAGGAGATAATTGAATTTTTTAATGTCGCAAGAACAGATTATAGCCGTGATAAGGATTTACCTGAGGCAGTATTTTATGGATTAAAAACAGCATTAACTCAACTTGGGATAAGAAAAGGGGAAAGCAATTTTATTGTTCTTATTGGTGATTGCGGCAATCATTACAGAATCGATGATACCCAGGTTCCAATTGATGAAGTTATTGTTCTCCTGGCGGAGACTGAATCAAGTTTAATCTCATATCAGGTCAACAACGGTTTTTATCCAACATACCAGGAATTTATTGACCAATCGAGAAGATTAATAATAGGAAGTGCATTAAGAATCAGAAAGATCAGAGAAGAAAACAAGGTAAAATGGATAAATGAGAATTCATATCTCGAAGATCCTATTTTTGTATCAACAGCACCCAATAGGTATACCTTAAACCCCCAGGAAATAATAGGAAGTTATCTATTCCCAGGTATAGGACAAGCTTTATCATACGAAATTCTTGAAAAAGAAATAATCACTAAAATTGATGAGTTTGATACACGTATAAGTCAGATGCTGGCCAAAGCTTACGAAGTGATAAGAGGTGCAGGTACCCCGGAAACTGATTCAGAAGAAGCTGATGAATATCACCCTGCTGTCATAAATTTCCTTTCAAAATTACAAGGCTTAAGTAATGAAGAAATTGAAATGATGAAGCACAGGAATTATCAATTTTCAATGAAAGGTTATACTGCAAAAAACGTAAAAAATTTATTTTATCCCGTTTTTAAGGAATCTTTGTTTTTATCAAGAGAGGATCTTCTTGTTACTATAATGACTTTAAATTCACTTTGCGGAATTGCTGGCTCAAGTATGTCTGACAGAAGAATCAAGATGCAAAATATCTGGATTGATATTCTAGAATCAATAATAGGTTCTGAAAAACGGGAAGAAATTATGAATATGACTGTTGATGAACTCCACAATGTTGTTTTTGGACTGCCATCCCAAAGTCAATTCACTTCGCAAGTCCGGTTACGTGATATAGTAGAAATCACTGTAATAGATGACACTAAATTCGAACAGTATGCAGATTACCTTTGTAATAAATTGACCAGCCTGAGATCAATTGTTAACGATCAGAATTATAATGAGTCATTTGTCTCAAATAATATTACTTATTACTGGATACCAATGGAACTGTTTCCATAATTATTTTTTATGCATTCGTCTGACAAATATTGTGACAAGCTTTTTGAAATTGACGACCTGAAATGTCGGTATTCAGGAAACAAAACCGTACTGCATGTTAGTAACCTGATTATTGAAAGGGGAAGGATAACTGCCATTTTAGGATTATCCGGCATTGGGAAAAGTACCATGCTTGAAACACTTGGATTGATGAACAATACACTCCCCAGAGAATCAAAGGTAAAATTCTATCCGCGAACCGGAGGGAATCCTATCGATTATGCCTGGTTATGGTATGAAGCAAATGAAAAGATCCGTTCAAGCATCAGAAAAGAACATTTCAGCTTCATTTTTCAGGAATCTAACCTGATGTATAATTTTTCTGCTCTGGACAACATCTGTATCACCTTATTGCTTCAGAATAAGACAAAAAAAAATGCCAAATCAATTGTAAAGAAATATGTCCATGATATGGAGATGGATCAAAAAATCTCTGATTCAACTATGATCTTCAACTTGTCAGGAGGGGAGCGGCAGAGACTTTCTTTTATAAGAGCTGTTGCTCCTGATTTTACTGTTCTGTTTGGTGACGAACCTACAGGTAATCTGGACGTTATTAACGCAGATAGAGTACTTAAAAACCTTTCTCATGTTCTTAAATCAAAAGGGAAATCGGCAATTATTGTCACTCATGATATTAAACTATCAATTGAAAATGCAGACGATATTATACTTATTGAAGAGAAAGACGATGAAATAGATGGCAAATACTTTTCTTATGGATATATAACCGGAAATAATGTTTACAAATCAAGTTTGATTAATGAGAGGAAGATGTGGAAAAATCATACTTTGACTGATTGGTATGATAGTGAGTGGATGAAAGATGAAATATTAAGAATCTTTCAGCAAAAAAAGATTTTCAAGAATAGTTAAAATATATTTTAAAATTCCAATAAATATATACCTGGTAAAATCAATGACCTCCTAATTCCTGATTGAACGGCTGGTTATTTCTATGACAGAGAACTAAGATGAAAAATACCTATCGGCAAATCAATAAAGATTTCAACAAGATTTTTTTCAGGGAGGAGAGTAAGGAACTATTTGGGAAAAAATTGCTAAACTTTCTTTATCTCCTTCTTATTCTTATCATAACATTCATTTCAATTGGTTTTGCCAATGGAAGCCTGAAATATCTGAAAAAAAAGATGGATGATCCTTTTATTAAATGGGTTGATGTTGAGATTCCTTATACATTGGCAAATCAGATACCCGACTTAATCGAACTGATAAGTACTGATTCCTTAAAACAATTCTTTTTTTATAGAGATTGTGATGGTTATAATCAACTCACTGTATATTTCTTTCATAAAAATTCAGATGCTATTAAACAATTCACCGGACGGACGATTAATATAGGTAATCCTATATTAAATAGTATATTATCAGATAAGAATCTAAATGCAGGTCGTGTCTGGAAAGATGAATTCGACATTGGCCTTATTCTGACAAGACAATTTCTTGATGATCTGGGTTATACAGATGAGAATCCATCTTACATCCATATGTCATATCCGATTATGGAAAACAAATATATAGATGTCCCGATACCCATCATTGCAATTGTAAAAGACTTGCCGGGGAATAATTTATTTGCATGCACACCATATTTCTATAAGAAAAGGAACTCAAGATACTTTCCCTTTGATATTACTTCTGCGGATTATCAGCACGAGCTTATTTATTTCTCAGAAGGAAGCAGATCAAAAGCCAGCCAGCTATCCAAAAACATATTTAATCTTTTAAGTAATGATACTTTGTTCAACGATTTTATTGATACCTTGATTTTGCCTAATTATTCATCCTTTAACCCTGGGTACGATATTACTTTTAGTTTTAATGATGACATTTCAGAAACAACATCATTAGTCTCTTTTGCTGATAAAATTAAAAATGAAGAATTCCTTATTAATTCAGATGCTTTAAGAACATACAATTATGATCTATCAGGATTTGAGAATGAATTTTATTCTTATGATAACCTGTCTGTAAATTTCAACTCCCTTGACAGAATAAGAGAATTTTCCTCATTCCTTTTTGACCTGAAAAACCTTAAGATTGACATGTCACAGATTGAATCCAAGGAGAATTACAACTTTGTTTCAAAGCTAACAATTTTCATTTCCGGATTCCTTGTAATCTTTAGTGTAATTAGTATTATTCTCTTCCTGTCAAATTTATTGAAAGTGCATATAAACAAAATCAAATCAAATCTTGGAACATTTAAAGCATTTGGTTTAAGTAATACTGTAATCGTTAGAATATACTCCTTTTTATCTTTCAGGTTCCTGTTCTTTGCTATCGTAATTGCATTAGGTATTTCTTTACTTATTGGGGAAACAGGACTTTTCAGGTCATTATTCAGGTTATCAGGCACTATTATCGATGAGAGTACCAGATATTTTGATCTCTTAACTGATATCAAAACGTATATAGCATTGGCTGCAATTGTCATGGTAAGTCTGTTAGTACTTCCATTGAATATCTGGAAAATGCTGAATAAGACTCCGGGGGATTTGATATATAAAAGAGATTAATTGAATATTACTACCCAAAAAAATGTTAGATAGGAAATATCTGACGTATTATATAATCTTATTTCGCCTTTCTCATATCATTTTCAACGATGCCTTTATAATCAGTTGGAGGATTATCAGAAATATCATTAATATTAGTAATCCTACCTGTTCCACCATTTATTGAAAATACATTCCACCATCTTCCATTGCCGGTTGATGGTACTGTCCATGATCTTATAAACCCATTAACACCATACAGATTAATTGTTGCATTGGATGTGGTTGTAAGACTACCATTACCTGAATAATGGTGCACTGAATAATAGTACTCTCCTGAAAATGTATTGCCGATAGTAATTGTTTCAGGGCCATATGACGTCACATCGTCAACGTCTAAATTTACATATGGGGGATTTATTAGACTGCCTTTATTACTAAAATAAATATGGTACCTGGTACCATCAATTAAGGGTGTGAAAATATGAGAATCTAGATCACTGGGATTCTCAGACCAAGTAAGTACTATCCTGTAACCACTTGTTATTGGAATATTAGGAGAGAGATTCATAATGAAACCTGATGTTGATTCACCCCCTATAACCGATAGCACTAGTGACCCATCTATATAACCTGTCTTTGAAAAATAAGCAGTATAGGTACCTGATGGGATTGAACTAAAAAGAAATGATCCATCAGATCCAGAAACTATCTGTTGAGTAACTTCTCTCGCTATATCATTTTCTCCTGGCCTTAATTCAATATTTACTCCTGAGATTGGATTTAGATTTGTTGCATCAACAACTGTTCCAGCAACGTCTCCGGTTTCACCTGAATAGACCGACAGCCAAGTTGTTGGGGCATAATATGCTGGTGGATTTTGATTTAGGATATCTTCAGGTATGGTTATTACTTGATTTGATGGTTTAAAACCATATGCAACCACTCTTATTTTAAGGTAACCAGTATTTGAACTAAAAATATAAGATCCCGTGGCATCCGTTTGGGTAATTTGCTGTAAATTTCCAGATTCATCATATGAAGAAACTGATGCTCCTGATATGGGACTCGAAGTTTTATAACTTTTTACTGTACCCTTTACTATAACATCCATTGGTTGAAAAGAGTTCGTAAGAATAAAATCCGTAACTGCTTCAGTACTTATTACTGCAGCTAAAGAATATGCGATATTTACTGCTTTAAATACTGCATTTCCTATCCTGAATACAAGGAAAACTGTATTAAGAGTAGTTCTTGCAACGTTGACCATTAATGTATTAATAAGTATTTGACTAACAAGAGAAGGATTGTTTATACAGGATATTAACATAAATTTTGTGATTTCACCCAGTATTTTCCCATTATCGCCTTCTCTATACCAGGCTATAGTTTTACCAATAAGTATTCCATCCTCAAGGTAATCCTCAAATGTTTTCTTCACAAGCATCATTATTGGATCATTAGCCGGAGCACCTCTAATTTCAGAACTTAATTTTGTCCCAGCTATAACTTCAAAAACTGGAATCCCAATGTCAAATACAGCACTGTAGAATGCCGGTTCAAGTACTCTCCTAATTTCAATATCATCTAAATTCTCAATCAGGTTATGAACTCCCAATCCATAACATTTAACCTCAAATGCTGTGTAACCTGAAGTATTTAAAAGAATCTGATTGCTAGTAACTGGTGGTAATGATCTAATATTCTGCATTTTCCATATATTCCATATGTTTAAGCTTGGCGATGGAATCAAATCAATATAGTTATTAGATCTTACGAATTGTGTGCCATTTGTACTTTTGTCAATATACACACTAATCCACCTTTTTTGTGTGTTCGAAATCTTAATAGATAGTTCATTATCTGATTGCACAAGATCAACTATTTTAAGACCATTTACTTCCTCCTCGGGCACTGGAAAAAATCCTTTATTATTTTCCTGATTTTTACTATCGACTATATTTTTGTCAACAATAAGTATAATATCATTTATTACATTGGTAAGCGCTAATATAAGTTCCGAATCTGTTTCGGACAATGCAAAAGATCCAGTTTCAAGACGGGAATTTATTGTATTAACTAATATATCAAATGATGCAACAGAATTAATCATTTCCTTTAGATCATTAGCTTCAGTTAAGTCACTTGTACAGAAAAAAGGAAATAGAAAAACCAGCGCCTCTGCTGTTGAAGTAGCGTTGATTAAGTTTATTGAGGGTTGGGAATTTGTAACATCGATTGACATTAAAATAGGCTGATCATTTGCATCAAGGACATTAACAAGTTGTACAGCATTTTCATTTAGTTTTAGTTTATAATTACCATTTACGATACTACCCTCATTTGCACCTGATACTATATTCCATCCAGATTGATCTATATTTGAAGGTACTCCTATAGTGCCTAATGCAATTACTTCACCGGGTCCAGATAAATATTCAAAATCCTCCCTTTTGCATGAAGAATTTATTGACATTCCAATAATAATTAATGTCAATATTATATATCTTAACTTTTTCATTTTTAATTAAGTATTAAATTGTTGGTAAGCAGTCTTACTTCATACCTTGATTTATTTTAAAAAACATAAATCTGTCAGCTGCACAAGTATTAAGGAACTTATTGACATAAATTAGATATCTATTTCTTCATATCTAAATATTTCAAATCAGCATAATAGGCATCAATCAGTTACTCATAGACAATGCAATTTAAAATTATACTATTTCTGAGAAAGAACAATACTCAATAATAATGATTATAAATACTTAATTATAATGATGTTAAATTAAAATAAATTATTGAGATTTAGATATAGGAATTTGACTAAAATAAGTTTCTATTTGACTAATATTTTATAGAAAACAAACCTGGTAGTTTTTAGATAATTATTTGAAACAATTATGAAAAAGAAAATATTATTTGTTTCATTTTTGATTACAATAGCAGTGAAGCCTATAATTGCTCAGGATATCATCGTTAAAAAAGATTATTCAGAAATAAAGGCTAAAGTTATTGAGATCCAGGAAAATCTTATTAAATACAAGCCTTATGATTTTCTCGACGGCCCTTTAAGAAACATTTATGTATCAGATGTTTTAAGGATTGTCTATGAAAACGGCAAAATAGAAAGTTTTACCGTTCCTGAAGAAAGAAAACCAGTTATTCAACCTGTTACCTCTAATGCCCCAACGAGTCAACCATATTATAGAGAAAGCACAGATCCAACCTTTTATCCACTGAGACTCTTTATAAGAGCATCAATCCAGGCCTGGCGAAATGATGAGCTTTCCGATTTTTTTGAAAATAATGCTTTGTTTGGAGCCGGAATTGAAAAACAGGTCTCGGATGATTTCAAATTTGGTGCTGATTTTGATTTTACATCAAAAAGTCAATATGAAGTCACCTTGAATTACTTCCAGTTTGGAGCCTTTATGAAATACTCCTGGTATCCCTTTGGAAGCAACAGGCCAAATATATGTGGTGGATTGGGAATTAAAGGAGTATCCCTTAAAGAAATGGAAGATGATTATTCAGATAAGTGGAGTTCTGTTGGATTTTCTGTTCTGGTTGCTGTGGAAATTCCATTAGGAACCAGGGTCATTCTTGACCTGGGATGGAATACTGTATGGGCTACAGTAAAGATTGAAGAAGAATCGCTCAATGTTGGAAGTGATAACTTTTACGCAGGATTGATTTTCAACTTATGGTAGTACGCAGTGAAAACTTTTTTGCTAACTAACAACTATCAGGTTTAAAGATAGCGATGAAATATTACTTAAATGTATTCATGCTCTTAACTTTTTTCTCAAATGGTTTATCTCAAGAGATAATTGATATTAATGTTGAAAGTTGGTTGTCTGATCATCAAGACATAAGAGAAAGTATAATCTGGGTCAATGGTGGTAATCCAATTTCTTATATCAATTGGCCTTCAATATTAAAAAATGATCTGCAATCAGCCGTGTCCGGTTATATGAACAATCAATTTCCATGGGATTTAGACGGTTTACCTTCTGTTACCTTATTTGGAACAGATTATTATGGTATTAGCGAATCAATTGCTTGGAGATATTATATTTCCTTTGTTGCTCATGGAATTACTGCGGAAATAATAGGATTAATTCCGTGGAGCTTGGAGGAATTAAATTCAACATCCGTATCAGTTTTGTTTGATAGCAGAGAAATGTTGACATTTTTAACAAATTACAATATTTATCAGTTTAAATATGTAACGCCTGCATCCCCTGAATATATATATAAATTCTTAGAGAATAACGCCTTAATTGGTTCAACAAGGCTCGAAACCATTAATAGAGTTATTGAATGGTGCAAATGTTTAACACATTACGGATATATGGAAGGTGAAGATAAGAATGCAGCATATTTTGCCAACTGGCAGTATTATGGTGAGCCTCCAGTAATTCGTATTATTGAAGGTACGATTAGAAATCCTCCTGGAAACCTAGATTTGCATCATTATACTAGAGGTTGCCATGGAACGGTGCAGTTTATGAGAACATTATTACAAACCCTGAATATACCCGTGAAATATATTTATTGCTCAGGACATGCACAACCTTATTTTGTTCATGAAGATTTATATATGTCCCACGGTGATGATCCTTATGGTTCTTGTATTAAGTGCAATGATTTTATCATTCCTGCTAGCGAATTGCTTATTGGGAATAGTGAATATCAAAGTCGTTTTGGAAGTCAATTATCATCAGAAGAAAGACTTAACAATATCGGATTTAAAACAAAAATACTAGCGGTACAATACCTGCCCTTGTGTTTATTGAGATTAAGGTGTGAAGCTAATACTATGGGTTACAATAATCAAGAATGCCTAACATACATGGGAGAATATATGGGGCTTGATAGAGAATTTACATTGGAAGAATTAAACAATACGAACTTTTGGAGTCTTTTAGATAATAAAATTTACAATTATGGAGGTTGCAGTAATAATAATAATTTTTTAGATTATTGCTCACGTCAACCTATACCTAGTTCACAAAAATCTATTATAGATTTCAGGTTTTATGGACAATATGGAGAGGCATTGATCAATAATGATACAAGGACTATATCGGCGCAGATAATTGGTAGTTATAACATAAAATATATTATTCCTCATTTCTCGATTTCTGAAAAGGCCAGCATAAATTATAGTTCAGGATCATACGTTGATTTTTCTTCACCAAGAACATTTCTGGTCACTGCTGAAGATGGAACACAAAATTCATGGATTGTAAATGTAACTCCGAGCGTACACGGTACAATATCTGTGACTCCATCAAACAGGGAAGTTGAATATATAGAAGGAAGTA
Source organism: Bacteroidales bacterium (assembly GCA_016926235.1). The sequence continues at coordinate 14,629 of JAFGOZ010000195.1, forward strand.
CGACTTTCAGTATCACATCAAATACCAACTGGACAGTTACTGATGATGCAGATTGGTTAACAATAAGTCCTTCAAATGGTAATGGAAATAGTCTGCTAACAGCCAATTATACTGCAAATACTACATCAAGTTCGAGGGTTGGGACCATAACAGTTACTGGAACAGGAATAAGTCCTCAGACGTTCACAGTAACTCAGCATCATAATTTAGTACTCTGGGCATCAACTACAACCATCGATGTTGGACCAGAATCAGGAAGTACGACTTTCAGTATAACCTCAAATGCTAACTGGTCAATTACTGATGATGCTGACTGGTTAACAATAAGTCCTTCAAATGGTAATGGAGATGGTACAATAACCGCAACCTTTGAGGGCAACTCATCTACAACAACTCGAGTTGGAACTATTGAAATATCTGTAATTGTGCCGTCAACATGGGATATCTGGGTAGCACCACAGACTGTTACTGTAACACAGAGTGCACCAAATGCGCTTTCAGTTACACCCGGCAACAGAGAAGTTGGATCAGATGCAGGAAGCACTACAATTACTATCAATTCTAGTATCTCCTGGTATGTTCATGAACACTCAGGATGGATATCTTTTGATCAGTACAATGGAACAGGAAATTTAACCATTCCTGTTTATATTGAAGCTAATCCTTCTACGGAAACAAGAGTTGGCATAATTACTATATCTTCATGGTCAGGAGACATTTCACAAACTGTAAATATTACACAGACTGGTGTTGGTTTATCATTATCAGTCAATCCTCCTAGCATTACAGTTGCGTCATTAGAAGGATCAACAGGCTATTTTGAAGTAAGTTCAAACACCAGTTGGACGGTGACAAATGATGTTAGCTGGCTAGATTTATCATCTGTATCTGGAAATGGAAACGGAACATTAACTGTCACTACTTCGAGTGCAAATACTTTAGTTTACTCAAGGACTGCAAATATCACCTTTTCAGCTTCAGGAGTAGATCCTATTATAGTAACTGTAACTCAAAATGGTACTGGGCCATATTTAACTATTTCTCCAGACAATCAGCTAGTTAATTCCAATGCAGGAAGTACATTATTTAATATAAGTTCTAACACTACATGGAATATTAGTGATGATGCCTCATGGTTAATAATATGTCCAACAAGCGGCAGCGGTGATAGTACATTAACAGCAACTTATACAGAAAATACTTCAACAAATCAAAGAGTTGGAACAATAACAATAACAATAACAGCTGAAGGACTAAATTCTCAAACTGTAACAGTAACTCAAAATCCTCCAAATACCTTATCAGTATCACCAGGAAGTCAAAATGTAAGCTCAGATGCTGGAAGCACATCATTTATTATAACTTCAAATACAAACTGGACAATTAGTGATGATGCTTCATGGTTGACAATAAGTCCGGAAGATGGAACTGGGAACGGTACTCTAACGGTAACTTATGCAGAAAATACTTCAACAAGTCAAAGAGTTGGTATAATAACAATAAATGCTGAAGGATTGAGCTCTCAAGCCGTAACAGTGACTCAGAGTGCTCAAAATATGTTGTCAGTATCACCGACCAACAGAAATGTTGGATCAGATGCAGGTAGCACTACATTTACCATTAATTCAAGTACTAGCTGGAGTGTTAGTGATGATGCCACATGGTTAATAGTAGTTCCAACAAGTGGCAGTGGTAATGGCACCTTGACAGCAACTTATTCGGAAAATACTAGCTCGAATCAAAGGTTTGGTACAATCACAATATCAGGGGAAGGAGTAAATGCTCAAACTGTTACTATTACTCAAAGTTGTTCGGTACCTCTCCAACCGGATTTAATCTCTGGCAAACAAACCATAAGTCAGGGAACCTCAGAAAATTATAGTATATCTCCTGTGTCAGGAGCAATATCATATACTTGGACTCTACCAGTAGGATGGAGCGGTAATTCAAACTCAACATCTATATTGATAACTACTAATAAAGATGCAATTAGTGGAAATATTTCTGTGGTTGCAAATAATGATTGCGGATCAAGTGTTCCCAGTACATTATACGTAGAAGTTAGAGCATGTATTATTCCGCAAATTATTCTCAAATGGGATGATGTGCTCATATGCTCAAATGTTGATAATATGTTTTTAAGTTATCAATGGTATAATGGAACAATCCCTATTCCAGGAGCGAATGATCAATATTATGTAACATCAAAACAACCAGGTGTATATAAAGTTGAAACCATTGATAAAAATGGATGTAGAGAAATGTCAAATGAAATAAC
>JAFGOZ010000196.1 GCA_016926235.1 Bacteroidales bacterium
CTTACTTTATTTTTCAGACAAATACTTCTGATTTGTCGAAATGCCCTAAACCAATCCCGAAAATCTTATCACCTTTGGTGATTTAGTTTTTCGAGGACTCTCGAAAATTCACGCAAATTATCAATTTGCTATTTTTCGCAGCTGAGCTAAATGCCCGATGAGGTGCAAATATACAAATAAAGGGATTATTGATTTCGATAAATATCGGAACCGACCATCGAACGTTTAAAAATTTGTTTAATCCGGAACAAGAAAGATACTTTAATCTTTTAGTAATTTATATTTAAAAATATTGTTCAAAAAGAACCGTAGTATGATTTTTATTGAAAACAAGTATAATCTCATTTTTATCGATTCTTTTCTCAAACTTTCTTATATCAATATTTAAAGGTATGATATATTTCATCAGTACTTCCGGAAACTTAGAAACAATATCTTTTTTTGATGTGAAATTTCTTTGAATAAATGAAATTATAAGTACCCCCGGGTGAATGTCACAACCGATAGCTGAAGGTGATATTCCATCCAATGAAATTCTCAGCCAATAGTAATGTTCAGTATCACTTTCACTTATCTTTATTAAAGACTGATATAATTCTAATCTATCATTAATGCTCAGCGGACGTATTTGTGTTCTCATGGTCTTCTATATTAATTCGTATACAATGAATACTTCTTATCATCAATCATTTTTATTTTTAATATTATAATGCTTGTTGGCATTTAGTCGCTCAATTAATGAGTTATTTGTATATAATTTCCATATAAATCAATAATTTGATATGCAGTTCCTTTGTATTATAAAATATTATTATAGTGAAAAGTCTAAGATATCAACTGCGGATTAGGATATAATTAAGAACTTATTAAAAAGCGATTAAAATTATCAAAGTAATGTTTTTCAGAACAGACCTTTAGTTATAACATTCGCTAGCAGACACATTCTTCCGGCGTTACAATACAACCAAATGCTATCTGCATGATGAACAGTCTAATATATAAAGGGAATTAATTTATATGTTTTACTTCTGTATTCCTGGTACCCCGGCAGTTCTTTAATCAATATTTTTTCCTCGAATTCAATTTTCAATATCAGGGTGAAGAATAAAATTAACACTACCGCTAACCGCTCTGTCGAGTATAATTCAATGATCAGCGATAAGCCAAATAAAATAACTGCTGCATACATCGGATGTCTGATCAGCTTATAAGGACCTTTTGTTATCAGTATTGCCCCATTTCGTAAGTGGGGAAATATATTCAGTCTGCTTAGACGCATAACATAAATGGCCCATAAACCAAGAAATATGCTAAATATCTCAAGAATAAAAGCAAGAATATCATTTGCCAGCAAAGGACCCGTTATAAACAAACATAAAAGACAGAAAAGTTGCACGGTAACAAGAATAATCCCAATAATATTCTTCCAGTATTTTAATTTCATCATGCAAACAACAGCAAACTTACCGACATAACAATCATTCCGGCTATCAGACCATAGATAGAAAGATGAGCTTCCCCATATTCGCGTGCTGCAGGTAATAATTCGTCGATTGAAATATATACCATAATACCTGCAACCGAGGCAAACAAAACACCAAAAATTACTTCATTAAAGAATGGCATTAATATCAGGAATCCGATAAGAGCACCTACAGGTTCCGCAAGACCTGAAAGAAAAGAATAATTGAATGCTTTGCGTTTACTGCCGGTAGCATAATAAATTGGTACTGATACTGCAATACCTTCAGGAATATTATGTATTGCAATTGCTACTGCAATTGCAATCCCCAGGCTTGGATCTTTCAGTGCAGCAGTAAATGTGGCCAGTCCCTCCGGAAAATTATGAATTGATATTGCCACTGCAGAAAAAAGACCCATACGCAGAAGCTTGGTTTTATTTTCTGAAACAGGTTTATTAATTTCTTCTACCTTTCGGAATTCGTGTGGATTTTCAAATTTTGGCACCAAATTATCAATCAGGGCAATCAAAAATATACCCGCAAAGAATGCGCCTGCTGTCAACCAGTAAGCAGGTCGGAATTCCATGGTTTCTCCGAGCACATCACGAGCCTTTAAAAATATCTCAACAAATGAGACATAAATCATAACCCCTGCAGAAAATCCAAGCGCAACCGATAAAAATTTTGTATTGGTAGTTTTTGCCATGAATGCAATCGTACTTCCAATACCGGTTGATAAACCTGCAAAAAGAGTTAAACCAAATGCAAAAAGTACTGTTTGTGTATCCATTAATTTTAAATTATACTAAACAAGGAGAAACACTGAATTTGCCCAAATGTTATTAATAATGCATATTACTGATCTTGATCAGCTTCGGTTCATCCAGTATTTTAATCCTGCGCCCGTGTAATTCAATAAGCTGATCCTGTTTAAATTCTGATAATAACCTGATAACCGATTCTGTAGCCGTGCCGACAATATTTGCCAGTTCTTCCCGCGTAAGTGATATCCTGAGAAATTTTTCGTGGTCAATATCAAATGTTCTTCTTAGTTGTACAATGACCTCTGCCAATCTCTCACGAACTGTTTTCTGGGCAATATCGGTTATATAATCGTTTGCTTCACCTAACTCATTACATGCTATCTGAAGCAGGTCCATAGCAAACTCACCGTTCGATTTTACCAACGACTTAACCATATTCCCATGAACATAAAATATTTCTGCATCTTCAATTGCCTTTGACGTTGTACATGCAAGTTCTCCGGTTATTGTTGATCTGAAACCCATTACATCGCCTGGTTTAGCGAAACGAATAATCTGGTCTTTCCCGTCAAACCCGGTTTTGTAGATCTTTATAATTCCCTTGCAAACAACAAAAAAGCCATTTATCCTGCTTCCTTCTTCGTAAATGATAGTACTCTTTTTATAATGATCCGTTCCGTTAACCAGAGGTAATGTATCCAGTTCTTCTTCCGTCATATGTTTGAAAACAGTACTCTTGCTTATGAATTCCCGGATATTAGTACCATTATATTGAACTCTTTCCATTTTATATAGTTAATTTATTTTGCATGTTTGTTGCCCAAACTCAAAAATATTAAATTTATTGAATCGTATTTAAATGTTAATTTGTAAAAACCTTTGTTATTATTCAAAACCTAATAAAAATAAATATTCTCTGAAATGAAAGAATCTGTTAACGTTAACTGGAAAAAGAACATGGCATTCGAAGCTGATATCGACGGTTATAAACTGATGATGGATGCAATGCCCGATGTTGGAGGTACTAACCGGGGGCCACGACCAAAACCACTGATGATGGTTTCTCTTGCAGGATGCACCGGTATGGATGTGATATCGATATTACAAAAAATGCGGGTAGATATTGATAATTTCAACATTAAAGTCGATGGTGAGCTGACCGACGAACATCCCAAACATTTTATAAAAATGCATATCACCTACGAATTCAAAGGCAAAGATCTGCCTATGGAAAAGCTCGAAAAAGCTGTTGGTTTATCGCAGGAACGATACTGCGGCGTTAGCGAATCGTACAGGAAAGCAATGGAAATCACCCACGAAATCAAGATCGTTAAGTAGTTGAATCTTCTGCGTAAATATTTTGAAGGATTTATTTCCCTTTTCTACCCGAATCTATGCCTGTCCTGTCATAAAACACTATTGGGTAACGAAAAAGTGTTGTGCACACTGTGCAGATATTCTTTACCGGTTACCGATTTTCATAAATCTCCCGGCAATCCGGTAGAACAGTTGTTCTGGGGCCGTATTAAAATTGAACATGCAACATCACTTTTGTTCTTTGAAAAAGAAAGCCCTTACAGGAATCTTGTTCATCAGCTAAAATATAGCGGGCGTAAAGAAGTAGGTATCTGGCTTGGAGAATATCTTGGTTCTCAGTTAAAAGAATCCTGTTTCGGGAATCCGGATGTTTTGATTCCCGTACCGCTTCATAAAGTAAAACTGAGAAGGCGCGGATTCAATCAGTGCGAAGTCATTGCCAGGGGAATATCGAATGTAACGAACCTGCCTGTTGTTAATAATGCTATCAGGCGTAAAGTTTATACAACTTCGCAAACAAAAAAAGGCAGATATAACCGCTGGAAGAATGTTGAAGGAGTATTTGAATGCACAAAACCTGAACTGCTTAAAGGGAAGCATGTTCTGCTTATCGACGATGTGGTTACAACCGGTTCAACCCTGGAAGCTGCTGCATTTCCGTTAACCAAAATACCCGGGGTAAAAATATCCGTTGCAACACTGGCATATGCAAATTGAAATTTCCTTCTATTAATCTTTAATTAACTGATCTTATAACCTCTGCAAATATATAGTCAATACTCCAGCATGCTGGGGTATTTTATAGTGAAAGAAGGTGTCGAAATCTGCTGCGCTTCATTTTGGCAGAATGAAAGCAACAAGCTTACAACAGCTCCTTTGATATTTCTCCTCAATTTGAAAAACAACAAAACAAATTCGCCAACGCAACCGAGAAAAGTGAGTTCACAAACACTTTTTGAAATTTTTTATTTGGTGAGTAAAGAAAAATATTGGCAGCCCTTTCCGGCAAACTTCGCTTCGCTGTCAAGCACTTGCTTTCTTGCCATAGCGCCTGAACGGTTGATAGGTTTGTGCTATTTTGAAAAGATTTAATATAATCTTGAATCTCTATAACTTATTAACTAACTTTAATAAAGGTTAGCTAAAATGTAAAACTACATTTTTGTCGATGTGCAGCTGGAGACCAGGGATGGTAAGTATATAAATGTTGAATTTATTAGTAATGTTTATATGGTCGATAATCATAAAGTTATACAATGTAATATACGTGATATTGCCAACCGTAAGATAATTGGCGAAGAATTGAAGGGGTTATGTTTTTAAAATATCAAAACGAGCTGATCACTTAAATTTAGCTTATGTTGCAATTGGAAATTCAAATAATTTTATTAGGTGGTGTAAATACTTTGTGAAATTCCATTTTGTTTTTTGAATTATTGCTCATTTGATTCAAATTTAAATCTTTCATTGTATGCAAAATAAGAAAAATATATTGGTTGTTGATGATAGTATATCTAATCTCATATTAGTTTCTGAATTATTAAGCGAAGCAGGATACAATCCTTTTACAGCAAATAGTGGAGAGGCTACTTTTGCTTTTCTTAAAGATAATATTCCGGATTTAATACTATTAGACATTGCGATGCCCGTAATGAGTGGGTTTGAAGTATGTGAGAAAATTAAACAAAATGAAGATTTAAAAGAGATACCTATTTTGTTTTTAACTGCTTCAACTGGAATAGAATTCAAATTGAAAGGTTTTGAACTTGGCGCTGTAGATTTTGTTACCAAACCATTTCAAAAAGAAGAGTTGTTGGCGCGCATAGGCACTCATATTAACTTACGGGAATATAAGATAAGATTACAAACGACATACGCTGAACTTCTTAGATCAAAAGTAAGGGCTATAGAAAGTAAAAAAATATATAAAACACTATTTAGAAATTTGCCAAGTGCTTTTGCATTGCATAAAATGGTATTTGACGAAAATTCTGTTCCGGTAGATTACATTTTTACTGAAGTTAATAATGCTTTTGAAAAACAAACCGGATTAAAAAGAAGACAAATCATAGGAAAAAAGGCCACAGAAATTATGCCAGGTATTGAAAATGATCCGGCAGGATGGATTGAAAAATATGGCAAAGTAGTACTTACAGAAGAATCTATACAATTTGAAAGTTTTTCAGAATTCTTTAAGAAATGGTTTTCTGTGGTTGCTTTTTGCCCCAAACCAGATTATTTTGCAGCAATTTTTAATGATTTAACCCAACAGAAAAATAATGAAGAACGAATTAAAAAGTTAAACGAAGAGCTTGAGGAAAGAGTAACTGAGCGAACAAAAGAATTATTGGAGACTAACAAAGCATTAGAAAAAGCAAAGATTAATGCTGAAGTTTCTAATAAAGCTAAAAGCAAATTCTTAGCTAATATGAGTCATGAAATTCGCACTCCAATGAATGCAATAATAGGTTTTTCCGAAATACTATCAAACAAAATTATCGATAGCTCCTTGGTAGGTTATTTAAAAGCAATACAATCAAGTAGTAAAACTTTACTTAATCTAATAAACGATATTCTCGATTTATCGAAAATTGAGTCTGGAAAAATATCGTTGGTGAGCGAACCAATTCATTTACATCAGTTTGCTTATGATTTTGAATCCTTATTTTCCTTTAAGGCCAAAGAAAAACAAATTGATTTTTCCGTTACTGTTGCAGATAATGTTCCATTGATTATAGAGATAGATGAACTTCGCCTTCGTCAGGTTATACTAAATTTATTGAGCAATGCACTAAAATTCACCGATAAGGGATTTGTTAATTTAAATATTTCTGTACAAAATATTAAAGCTACAAAAATTGATTTAGAAATTAAGATAAGCGATTCAGGTACGGGAATAGATGATAAAAAAATTGAAGAAATATTTAACGATTTTACTCAGCAAGATGATACAATTAACCGACGCTATGGAGGAACCGGATTAGGATTGGGTATTTCTAAACGTATTGTGGAATTATTTAAGGGAGATATTATTGTGGAAAGTACGGTTGGAAAGGGGAGTACATTTACAGTTTATATACCGTCATTAAAATATAGTTCCGAAACAGTATTAGCAACCAAAAAGATTCAAAAACCTGATCAAATAAAATTTGAACCGGCCAGTGTTTTAATTGTCGATGATATTGATGATAATCGTGCTCTTTTACTTCACCATATAAAAACACTTGGATTAACAGGCTATATAGCCAAGAACGGGTTGGAGTGTATTGAAATGGCTAAAAACTTAAAACCGGATATAATATTAATGGATATGAGAATGCCTGTTATGGACGGGTATGAAGCATCAATTAAATTGAAAGAAGATGAATATACCCGCACTATACCAAAAATTGCTTGTACTGCATCGGCATTTCTGGAATCTGAAGAAGAAATTCTTTCAAAAGGTTTTAACGGATACCTGCGTAAACCGGTTTTATTAGAAGACATTGCTCATGAATTAACCCGTTTTTTAAAATGGAAGAAAATAAAACCTGAACAATTAACAGCAAAGGAGCCCATATATGATGCTAAAACTATTAAAATACTTGCAGACAATACGGTTTCTGTATTTGCGGATCTTGATAAAAAACGAACTAGCAACCTACAAAAGAATCTGGCAGAAATTATTATTAAAACGGGAATAGACCTGGATGATTTATCTCTTCAGGAAAAAGGCAAAGCCCTTAAAAAAGCTGTTGATACTTTCGATATTGAAAGTACTAATAAAGTTATTGATGAATTGCGAAATCTTGTAAAAAAAAATCATGAATAAAATATTGATAGTAGATGATAATCCAAAAAATATACAGGTTTTAGGAAATATTCTTTCGGAACGAAACTATGATATAGAATATGCTCAAGATGGTTTAGAAGCTATAGAAATGGTTAAATCTGAAAATTTCGACCTAATTCTTATGGATGTAATGATGCCTGAAATGAATGGTTATGATGCTTGTATTAGCATTAAGAAGTTGAAAGACAAAGCAGACATTCCGTTAATTTTTCTTACTGCTAAAACTGATGAGGAAAGCATTGTGTATGGTTTCGAATGTGGAGGAGCTGATTATGTAACAAAGCCTTTTAAAACAACTGAATTAATGGCGCGTATTGAAACACATTTAGCATTGAAGAAAAGCAAAGATATGCTTAGTGACATGAATGTTGTATTAGAAAAGAAAGTAGAAGAACGAACCAAGGAGCTACATGTTTCAAATGAAAAACTTAAAAAGGCTAATCATGAGCTTGAAAGAATGGATGAAGCTAAAAATCAATTTTTACAAATTTTCAGTCATGAAATCAGAACACCACTTAACGGAATGCTAGGCCCTTTAAAACTAATACAAAACAAAGTAGACACCAAAGAGATCAATACATTACTTAATATTTTGCAGTTATCCGTAAATCGTTTAGAAAAGTTTTCTTTAACGGCATTGTTAATAACAGAATTAAGGGCAGGTAAATATAAATTCAATAAGGAAAAGGTCAATTTAGGTGAGATAATGGAATTCAGTTTCATCAAACTTAGGGAATCGATTACAGAAAAGTCTATTCAGGTGAAGATGGGAGAGGACTTACAAGCTATTTATTTTACTGGCGATAAAGATATGATGATGAAACTTTTTACAGGGGTTATTGAAAATGCTATAAAACGCTGCGGTAAGGGGGATACAGTATCCATAACCACATCTCTAAACAAAAATGAATTGGAATGCAATATTTCTGACACGGGAAAAGAATTCACAAAGGAAGAGCTGGCAAAACTTTTAGAAGACTTTGAAACAAACGATTTTTTCATTAATCCAAATTATGGACTTGATCTTCAATTGGCGAAGCTTATTGCTGATGCGCATAATGGCACTATAAATATTTCTAATAATCCTGATAAAGGGGTTACAGTTTGTATTTTATTAAGTCTTGGATTTGATTAATTTTCACTTCGAGCCTAATAAATAAAGAAAAAACAACTAACTTTTAGTAATAAATATCTTCTTGACCTTGCGGGTTATAATTCTGAGGAGTTGATTAACAATAATGACAGTATATTAAACCGAACCAAAGAAGATTTTGATTATGTAGAGAAACCAAACGCTCATATTTTTTAAAGAAAGTTACAACGATTATAGATACCGTATTTCAAACTAAAAAAAGTTCAGTTATAGATGTCTTATGAACTCATCCTTCTTAAACAATGGCATGGTCGGGGCACCTGCAATTCAACACCAGAAAGAGGATGTTTTGTGCTGGGCCGCAAAGGGATTTTTTATATCTTAAATTAGTTTAGATAGAAAGGGGATTTCTAAATGAACGAAAGAGTTCTAACATATTTATTACAGATATATGCCTTATTGAGCAGTTTGGATAAGGATACCCCTATTCAAGTTAAGAGCAATGTTATTGAATTGTATTTGAATAAATTACATTTCACAAATTCCTTAATCCAGAAATACATTGAAATATTTAAAATTTTTCATGAACCCTATATTAGCATTCCAAACAATAATTTAAACGAACAAGGCATTCCGTATAGTGAATTAAAAACATTATGCGAGTCTGTTTCTAGCAAACTTTCTAAAAAGCACCGATTCTTAATTCTTATAAACCTAATACAGTTTTTAGAGTTTGTACCGGATTTTTCGAACAATAAAATTCTTGAAAAGGGTATAAATGCTATAGCGGGTATTTTTCGAGTTAATGAAACTGAACTTGCTAATTTTCAAGCCTTTATTACCGGAAATCTACACAACCTTCAAAAAAAAGAAAACCTTTTAATAATTGACGGCAAAAACAGTTCATTTATTTCAGGAATCAAGCATTTTAAAAAAGAAGGTTTGAAAGGTCAGTTATTCGTGTTGAATGTGGAGTGGTATGAAACTTTTTTAATACGGTATATAGGACCCGAAGAAGTCTTAATCAATAATACTAAATTGCCCAATAATCAAATTGAATTGGTGGAGGTAGGCTCCTCCATTCATGCGACAAATACATCACCTATATTTTACAATGATTTATCCAATCAGTTTAAAGAATATGCTATAACCAGACAAGTAAAGTTGGAGGCGAAAGAAATTGAATATACCTTCCATAATTCCGATCAAGGAATAAAACCCCTTTGTCTAACAGCTCAATCGGGCGATCTTATTGCTGTTATTGGAGGCAGTGGTACAGGAAAGACTACTCTAATGAATATTTTGAATGGAAAACTTACGCCTCAAAAAGGGGTAGTGAAAATTAATGATAATAACATTCAAACTGAAGTTGCAAAAATTACAGGATTAATGGGGTATGTTCCACAAGACGATCTCCTTTTTGAGGAATTGACTGTATATCAGAATCTTTTATTCACCGCTCAACTTAGTTTGGGTAATATATCTTCTATAGAAATAGATTTGGTGGTCGACTCGGTTTTAGAAGAGTTGAAGCTGCTTGATATAAAAAATTTAAAAGTTGGCAACCCTCTTAATAAACTTATTAGTGGTGGGCAGCGTAAGAGAATCAACATAGCCCTTGAATTACTCCGGGAACCTTCCATTCTATTTGTCGACGAGCCTACGTCAGGCTTATCCTCAAAAGACTCCGAAAACATCATTCAGATATTAAGGAACCATGCACAAAAAGGCAACCTGGTAATAATAAATATTCACCAACCATCGGGGTTTTTATTTAGATTATTTACCAAAATTTTGGTTCTCGATAAAGGAGGGTACCTTGCCTATTTTGGCAATCCGATAGAAAGTCTTTCTTATTTCAGAACAAAAATTGGTACAGCGGGCCAAGGGTTGACTGGCAATCAGTTACTTGAGCATCTTCATCCCGGACAAATACTTGAATATTTGGAAGAAAAAATTGTTGATGAATATGGAGAGTATACAAACCAAAGAAAAATATCCCCAAAAGAATGGTATTTGTATTTTAAGGAGGAGTATGCTTCTCAGTTTTCGCATGATAAAACAGAATTGCAAACAAAGGTTTTACCAGAAAATCTGTTCTCGCCTCCTGGAAATCTAATGCAGTTTATGATTTTCTTTAAACGAAACTATTTATCGAAGTTGCGGGACAGACAATACCTTTTCATTAATACATTAATTGCACCTGCATTGGCCTTGATTCTTTCCATGTTTTCTAAGCAGTACACAAATTCAATTTATATTTTTAATAAAAACAGCAATATTCCGGCATTCCTTTTTATGAGTGTATTGGTTGCTATATTTCTTGGTCTAATGGTTAATGCTGAAGAGATAGTTCATGACAGAAAAACCATTATGCGCGAATCGTTTCTTAACCTAAGTCGATTAAGTTATGTCCATGCAAAAATTCTCTTAGCCTTTATTATAGCTGCATTTCAAATGGCCATATATGTTATTATCAGCAATTTAGTTTTAGAAATTAAAGGAATGTGGTTACCTTTTTGGTTGGTATTATTTAGTACAACATGCTGTGCATCTATTATTGCTTTAAACTTATCGGCCGGAATCAAATCTCTTGTTACAATCTACATTTCCATACCTTTAATTTTAATACCTCAAATTTTACTTAGTGGTACGATAATATCTTACAACAAGCTTCATCCTACACTCAAATCAGATAAGAATGTTCCTATCATTGCTGACTTAATGTTGTCCCGATGGGCCTATGAAGCGTTAATGGTTTATCAATTTAAAAATAACGATTATAACAAGGAAATATTTGAACATAATGCAAAGATCAGTGATATCTCATTCGATATCAACTATAGAATACCTGAGCTGATAAATACTTGTTATCTTCTCTCAGATAGTTTAAATACAGAACCATCCAGGCCAGGTAGGCTAAGTTACCAGGGCTTAAGAAATGAGATATATAAATTAGCTAAAAGACATAATATAAATCCGAAATTATTTAAGCTAGATACCAAGAACTATCCGCATATTATAAATCTCCTCTATAAAACTCAAAGTATACTTTCCGGGATGCTTGATCAGGAAATTCTTGAAAGAGATAGAGAACTAAATGGTTTAATTCAAGAAAAGGGAGAAGAAGGAATGATAATGTTTAAAAAACTACATGTAAATGAAGAGCTTGAAGAAACGCTATTGGGGTATAAAAATATCGATGTGTTCAAAATTCAGCGGGATAAGATTATAAGACTTTATCAGCCGGCATATTTTAGGGCTGAATCAAAGATTGGAAGGGCACATTATTTTTCTCCTTATAAATATTTAGGGAATATTGAATTTGAAACCATCAATTTTAATCTTTTGATCACATGGGCAATAAGTTTTGGGTTATATTTTCTATTATACAAATACACCATAAGAAACATTAACTAGTAAATAAGAATAAAATGATGAAACATGAATTATTTATTAAGTTGCCTTTGCTAATCATAATATTTATATGTATTGCATGTTCCGGCAAAAGAGATCAGAACAATTCAGGCAATACAGAAAATGATAGTTTGTATTACGATACAGAAGTGATGGTTGAGGAATTAACAGAAACTTTTTATTTAATTCCATCACCTAACGAAATCCTCAGCTTCGTTAATGAAGGGGAAGTAGTGTATAAAGCTGATTTGGTGATTGATCCCTTAAACACAAAAGATTTGATTGATTTACGAACCAAGTATTTAAACATTGGGTTGTTATCATCCGATCTTGCATACCTTACACTTCTCAGTCAAAATAGGGATATGTTTAAATTTTTCAATGCACTTATCGACTTAAGTAAAGAATCAAATCTTCCTATTATGCTGGATGACTTTTTATTAGAAAGCATCAGGAAAAATCTAAACAATCCGGATTCACTCACAGCAATTTCTAACGAAATGTATTTGGATATAATTGACAAGCTTAACGAAACAAATAATTTTAAAGCTTCTGCCATTATTGCCTCAGGGGCATTTGTTGAATGCCTTTACATTGCTTTTAGTTTTGCGCATAATGTAGAAGAGTCTAATTCATATATCCAAAGAATAATTGAACAAAAATTCTTGATTGATGATTTGATCCTCAATCTCCAGGAATATAAAAATGACCCAAATGTTGAGCAAACCCTGAATGATATAGAAAGTATTGTCAAATCATTCGAAAATATAGGACTCACAAGTATAAAAGTTCAGGAGTCAAATACCAGGAACGAGGATGCTATTGTTTTGGGAGGAGAAAACGTGATGGAAATTTCACAGGAAGAGTTTATTGAGTTGAAGAAAGAGGTAAATAAACTTCGGAATAAATGGTATGTACAAAATTAGGAGGTAGAACATAATGAAATCACAACTTTTAAAATATATAGCTCCGTTATTTCTGCTTCTCATAGTATTTGAGGGTGCCAATTCACAGTCTTGCAAAGGTTATGATTCAAAATGCAGCAAGTCGCCCAAATATTTCTCTGTGGTCAATAGTTATTCAAAAGGTCTTAGGATAGCTAAAGGTCAAAAACTGGAACTGTTTATGACTTTATATGGTAAACGCGATTATCAAGTAGCAGTTTGCGGTAAATCTGTTGTTGGCAACGTTCATTTTAAAATTTGGGATGTAGAAAATAATAAAGTAATTTATGATAATGCAGCAGATAAATTTCATCAGGAAAAAATTATACATGTTTTATCTACCTATAAAATTAAGCTGGAGTTATCAGCTCCGAATAGCAAAATGTTAGATCCCAGGCAGAGGGAATGCATAGGTTTGCTTATATCTGAAAAGAAATTGTATTAAAACATAATGTAGCATGCTGGGCAAAAATATTTATAATCGAAAATTACTATTGCTATTTATTATATTTCTTATGACAATAGCCATAAGTCCTTACTGCGTGTTGGAAATAAATGCACAACCCACTGCTGGTTTTGATGTAGTTGTAGCTGAAGGTTGTGTTCCTTTTACGGCTGAATTTATTAATCATTCCACTCCTTCTGTAGGTTTGACTTACCAGTGGAGTTTTGGAGACGAAAATTTTTCTGAAGTTTTTGAACCAATACATGTTTATTATGCTTCCAATAACTATACTGTTTCTTTAATTGTTTCAGATGGCGAGAATTATGACACTCTCACCATTCCTGATTTTATTGTCGTTAGAGACAAACCCTCTCCAGACTTTACTATTTCACAAGGCACCATTGGATGTTTACCTTATGAAGTTGAATTTACCGATGCATCAACAGGGAACGGTGCCAATATTGTTGATTGGAGATGGAATTTTGGAGACGGGATCATAAGTACAGACCAAAATCCCACTCATACCTATGAAGTAAGAGGTGAATTTGATGTTACACTTAGGGTTACAGATGATTTTGGTTGTGAAAGCAACATAATTATTCAGGATTTTATCCATGTGTTTAAACCAGAAGCTGGATTCATGGCTTCAAGTACGGAATCGTGCTCAGGTACACTTACTGCAACTTTTACTAATACCAGCGAAGGTGAATTGCCCCTACAATATCTTTGGAGTTTTGGAGATGGGGAATTTGCATCGTTGGAAAATCCAACACACACCTATGATTCTTCCGGCATGTACGATGTACAATTGATAGCAAGTGATGTTCACGGATGTTCTGACACTATTATCAGGCCTGACTATATTGAAATAATAAGAACCCGGGCTTCCTTTACTTTCGAAAAAGATGTTTATTGCCGTGATGAACAAATAAGATTTGAAAATAATTCAGAGAATGCGGACACCTACAATTGGGTATTTGGTGATATTGGCTCCTCAACCCAGGCGGAACCAACTTATGTATTTACCGAATCAGGAAATTATCCGGTTAGTTTAACCGTTGGCTATTTAGGAATTTGCAGTCATACGTTTACAGATACCATAACAATTGATAATATTGAGGCAAATTTTAGTTCCTCGGTAAATTTTGGGTGTTCTGTACCACTTAACGTTTCATATACTGATCATTCAATCGGAGCCGTTGCCTGGAACTACCAATTTGGCAATGGAACAACATCAACCTTAAAAAATCCCAGTACTACCTATAATATTACCGAAGCTCTGGCGGAAAATCAACAGGAGCAATACTTCAATGCGCTTACAGTCACTAGCAGCAATGGTTGCAGGGACAGCCTTATTATAGAAAATAATATTGAAATTGCGTTGCCCAATGCCTTATTTATAGGTAAAAACGAAGCGAATGAAGAGAAGTTAAACGGATGTATACCTTTGGCTCTTAGTTTCACGGATGCAAGCAGCTATACTACAAACCAGGATTCTATAGTGTCATGGAACTGGAACTTTGACAATGGAATAACCTCCACCGAAAAAAATCCGGAGATAATATATGATGCCTCAGGAATCTATGATATTTTACTCACTATTACAACTGAATTGGGTTGTATGTCGCAATATCAAAAAAAAGCACAAGCCGGTATACCGCAAAATCCGGATTTTGAAATCACCACTCCATCCGTAACTTGTGCATCCAATGCGGTTCAATTTAACAATCTTTCTACCAATCGGGATAGTATAGATGCGATATTCTGGGATTTTGGTGACGGGGTAACTTCCTTGGATGACAATCCATTCAATTATTATACCGATACCGGTTATATGGATGTAACGCTTTGGGTATATCATAAGGGTTGTGGGCGGAGCAAGACCATTAACGATATAGTATATATTAATGGCCCCGTTTCATATTTCACATTAGATTTTGATTGTTCAGATCCTTATACTTATACGTTTAGCTCCAAGATTATTGATGCTACCTCCATCTCATGGAACCTGGGGGATGGCAGTCCATCGGTGTTGGATACTGAAATTGTAGAACATACTTACAATACAAAAGGACAATATTATATCATATTAAGAGCTGATAACGACAATACCGGTTGCATAAGCACCTACCGGAGAATAATTAAAGTGGTTGATATTACCCCTGATTTTGTTGTATCGCATACGATTGGATGCCCCGATCTGGAGGTAAGTTTCAACAGTTCAGCTACCGTTGATGAAGTCTCTTTTAATTTTAACAATGAACGTGGAAGATATTTATGGATTTTTGATGATGACGAAACTATGGAAATTACCGAAGACACCGTAATATCGCATGTTTATAAGAAAAGAGGCACCTATTTCCCGGCGCTGGTAGTGCGAGACAAAGATAGATGCTACGACACATTATGTAAACAAATTAAAATCTATCAGCCACAACCGGATTTTGATGTAAATCATGAATTGGGTTGTATGCCTATGTTCTTCAGTTTTTCAAATCTAACACAAACCGATACAACAATTGCCAGTTGGTTATGGAATTTCGGGAATGATTCTACTTCTGATTTACAGGATCCCATTTACGAATATACCGAATATGGCAACTATGACATCTCATTAACCGCTACCGATGTATTAGGGTGTCAAAATACTAAAAAAAAGCAAAATCTGATAAATGCTGTCCGGGCTGACCCAAATTTCATAGCCAGCGACACCCAGTTATGCATAGGCGATACCATTCAGTTAATGTATAATGGGAACAGCAACGTTGCGTCCTATGAATGGGAAATAGAGTTGAATGACCCTCCGGGTGAAGAAATCGTACAATCAGCTTTTCCACTTCCAGGATACTTTTCTCCCTCCTTAAAAATAACGGATGTATTTGGGTGTGATTCTACACTCACACGCGAAGACTATATTCATGTGCAGGACTTTCCGACTGCAAATTTTACAGAAGACGCAACAAGTTCTAATTGCTATCCTTTTGAAATAAGTTTCACAAATACTTCGACCTCAGAGGATCTTTCCGGACGGTTTATCTGGACCTTTGATGATCTGGGACATTCCATTGCCAAGAACCCTGTATTCTCTTTTAACAAACCGGGAGTTTTTGATGTACAACTGGTGGCATTTACAACATATGGTTGCACGGATACACTTTTAAAAATGGATTTAATAGATATTGGTGGGCCTTCTGCTAATGTAATTATGCCGGATACTACCTGTTATTACCGGTCCAACAAGCTATACCTGAACGAGAAAATGAATATCTATCGAAGCATCTGGGATTTAGGCGATGGCACATCCGCTGAGGGCGATACTGTCTATCATACCTATACCCGTAAAGGTTATGTACCTGTGAATGTACTATTGATGTCTGATGCAAATAATACCTGTAATAAATATTCTAGAGATACTATTTACATTTTCGAGTTTGATGCAGGCTTTTTGATTAATGACAACATGAATAAAGGCTGTGTACCTTTTACGGTTGAGGTTACCGATACCACAAGCC
The DNA here is from genome assembly GCA_016926235.1 of Bacteroidales bacterium. The sequence continues at coordinate 16,788 of JAFGOZ010000196.1, forward strand.
GGGCTTCCTTAATAACCTGGTTCTTTGGAGATTTTAATGTTAGCCAATTGTCTAACACCTCGCACACCTATGATTCTTCAGGACTATTTGAGTTATTGCTTGTGGCCAAAAATGCTTTTGGTTGTTCCGATTCGGCCACACATAATATTGAAGTATTTCCTTTACCGAAAATTACAATTGTTAGCGATACTTTTATTTGTTTAGATGATAATGTAAGGCTTCAGGCAATGGGAGGAACTGAATATTGGTGGGAGCCTTATGAGTTTGTAAAAGAGCCGGACTCTCCGTTTACAACAGCCATGCCGGATACTACCACCCGGTTTGAGGTATCAGTAACCGACAGTAACAATTGTGTAAACACTGATTCTGTTCTGGTGGTGGTCCAGCAGTATCCCCGGGTTAACCTTGCAGATACGGCTATTATTATCGGAGAACTTATTTATGTAGATGTAACATCCGATGATATCCTGTCATACAACTGGTACCCTGACGTTAATATAACCTGTACCGATTGCCCTAACCCTATATTGCAACCTCTGGAAAACATAACATATACGGTTACTGTTGAGGATACCAGCCATTGCTTTGTTTTGGACTACGATTACAATATCGAAATTATTAAAGCATTTACTTTGGATCTGCCTGATGCTTTTACGCCTAACAACGATGGTATTAACGATATAGCCTATGTGAAGGGGTGGGGTATAAAAGCCTTGGAATACCTCAAAATATATAACCGGTACGGAGAGCTGGTTTTCGAAACCAGTGATATAAATGAGGGTTGGGATGGAATATATAAAGGTAAGACTCAGACAATGGGAGCGTATCTGTATTATATAAAAGCGATAACATTTCAGGATAGCATTATTGAAAAACAGGGATACATCAGAATATTGAGATAGTATAGCACTCCGGATATGTTAAGAACATCAATAAAATATAGTATTCTTTGGGCCTTATTGGTAAACATAGGTATCCTCCCAAATTTAAAAGGGCAGGATATTCATTATTCGTTGTACTATAAATCGCCCTGGTTATTCAATCCTGCAGAAACCAACCAGTTTAACGGAAAATGGAGGGTTGCAAACCAATTACGAACGCAGGGACAGGTAGTGGCTGCCCCACAATATACCACATACCTGGGTTTTCAGCGGAAAATATATTTTTATAATGAGAAAATGGCTGCCGGACTCTATTATCTGAACGACAAAACCTATCAAAACCTCCTGCAAACGCATATACTATACGCCTCTTATGGCTACGAAAGAAAGGTGCTGTCGAATTCATATTTACTGTTTGGATTACAGGCCGGGCTTAATTATAAAAAAATTTCTGTCGATGATCTTTCTTTTCCCGAACAGTATGATTTTACTATCGGCCATTACAATGCCTCGCTGCCAAATAGTGAGGATTTTGAAAAGGAAAATATTGCCTATCCGGGAATTAATATTGGTTTGAAATGGAAATCTGCTTACGGGGTTTTTGATTACTCGATCGGTGCAGCATCAAATCATATTTACAGGGCCAACGAAAGCCTTTTGGGCGGGGAACATAAATCGGGCATAATGTATGTTCTTCATGGTGATATCACTGAAATACTTTGGGATGGAATCTGCGTTCGGGGGGATATATATTTTGCAACCATAAACAGGGCGCATGAGATAATCGGGGGGCTGAACATGGGCATCCAGACAAATACTGTAAGTAATAATATCAAGCAAATCGAAGTTGGAGCTTATATAAGAGACGGAATAAACAGAAACTTTGATGCGTTTATCCTGGTTTTGGGAACAGATTATAACAATTGGAACTTTAGCCTTAGTTATGACATAGATCCTGTCAATAAAAAATACTCATCAGTGACCAGTTCGGCATTTGAGATATCCATAATTTTTACGAAACCTGAAACGGAACTGAAAAGAATGAAAATACACGACAAGCTCTATTAAATTAATAAAAACATACAGATGATTTTTGAAAAGGCAATAGGATATCAGTATACTCACCTTCTTAAAAGGCAGATTTTCTTATTTTTATCAGGCCCGCAGGGAAATAATGAAATCAATGAATTATGAAAGTTTGGGAGGATAAGTGGATATCCATACAGTCACTATTTGTAAAGGCAGGAAGGCCGATGAACATTAAAATCATTTTACATGTGTATTTAGCATGTCTTTTTACCATTGGATTTTCGCAGGAGAAAATCGAAATCAATAAAATGAAGGGCCATCAACTGCTGGGGATGGCAAAAAGTGCAGAGAGGCTCGGCGATCCTGTTACCAGCATTAAATACTATAATGCATATCTTAAAAAGCGCCCCGGTAATTTAAAAGCTAAATACAGTCTTGCAAAGCAGTGTCAGCAGATAAGAGATTACAAAACCGCAGCAATATACTTTGATGAGGTGTACAATCGAAATCCAAAAAAGTATCTGGAGGCACTATACGCTTATGCTTTAATGCAGAAATCGATGGGCAATTATACACAGGCAATAGAAAGTCTTAATTCAATATATAAGATAAAAAGACGAAAAAAGATCCCCCGATACCTGTTGAATTATCTTCAAACCGACATTGAGGGCTGTGAACTTGCTATGGAACAAAAAGACACCATTGCAGAAATCACCATAGTTTGTTTAAATAATTCTGACACCTTACAAAACAGCGCATCCTGTCCGCTATATATAGATCATAATACCATAATGTTTGGAGCCTCAAATTACAACAGTACATTTGAGGTTTCAATAGATAGTGTGAGTCAGTATCCACAAAAAACCTTTACAACTATTTCCGTCGATTCGGGAAAAACTGATGGCGGATTTATAGTGCCGAATTCGGTAATTCCCGATCAAATAGTACACAATAAAAACGTAGGTCATTTTAGTTTTTCGCTGGACAGCAACCGGATCTACTACACGATATGTTTTACTAACTGGAAACTGGAAACAATATGCAATCTGTGGGTAATTCAAAAGGACAGCTCCGGCTGGCAAAATCCCCAAAAGCTATCAAAAGATATCAATCATCCCAGATATACCAGTACTCAGCCAACTGTAGGAACCTGCTATGACAATACGCTCGAAGTTATCTATTTTATTTCTGACCGGCCCGGAGGCATAGGCGGAAATGATATTTGGTATGTAGTGTATGATAAATTTAGGCGTACTTACCAAAAAGCCGAAAATGCCGGAGCTTTTATTAATACAGAGGGCAATGAAGCCACTCCTTTTTATGATCGCCGCACAAAACTACTTTATTTTAGCTCCGACAGATGGCCCGGATTTGGCGGGTATGATATTTATTCTGCAGAGGGCGAACTGGTAAGCTGGTCGAATATCAAAAATTTGGGTTACCCGATAAACTCTCCTGTAGATGAGTATTATTTTGTATCAAATCCATTCACCGGGACACCCTCAAGCGATGGAGCTTTTATATCGAACAGAGCCGTTTCCGGTGAAACAGGTCTAAAAACAAGCACACTGGCAACATACGACAGGCTATTTTTCTTTTTTTCCAAAAAATAACTATGGCTAATTAAGGGAAACTTTCAATTGAAAAGCTGAAATAGAATTCCTGAAAGGGAGTTTTTATTTTAAATGATTATTGATACGTTTACCAGAAATTCTGCAGTATAGTCATTGATATGTAAAACTGGAATTCTGTTGTATAATTTACATTATACAATCTATCATTTACCGAAAAATTTAATCCAATAAACCTCCTTATTCCATTTTTTGATTTCATTTAGTCCGGGATAAACCATGGAGGCAGGGTTATGGCAGGAAGGGGGATTTAATTTTCAATGTCCAATATCCAGTGCCCGATTTCCAATTTATCTCCTGATGATAATATGGATCAACGAATACACGATTAAACAGTTAAACATCCGATCGCAGCAAGGATTCAA